>LVWL01000002.1 GCA_002092835.1 Campylobacter concisus
TTTTATAAAGTTCTACCATGCCTTTAAGAAAAGCCACTCCTACATCTTTGCCTAGTGATTTGCCATATCCTTTTAGCATATTTCTCATAGCTTCTACATCTTTTGGGTTAAACATATAAGTTTGTTTCATAAAAGCAAAGCTTCTCATGCTATTCCAGATGATACTTATGTTATAGCGACCTATTAGGAGACGAAGTTTTACAGAGTTAATAGCCTGTTTAAGTAGATTTCCTTTTGATTTCCTTAGGATTTCAACATTTGTTTTAGAATTTGTTACATGCTTTATAAATTTATCCACATTTTCAGTATTATTCATAGTAAATAGCTGTCTTACAATGTTTAATACACCAAGCTCATCAAGAAGCTCATCTGTTGCCTCTTTTTTATTTGGATCAAATATAAATGAACCAATAGAATTATAAATTTTTGATTGACCATCTTCACTAAAGTACTCTGCAAAAGGAAATAGCCCTTCTATGGCAGTTTTTACTATAAGTGCCGGAGCTTCCTTCTTCATATCTTTTTCTATGGTTTCATAAGGGATATCTTGCATTCTTAAAGTCTTTTTCAAGATAGCATCGTCTTTTTTCCAACAATCCTCTATCTCTTTTGCTTGTTTATCAAGTAGCTCTTCTATCTGCTTTTGCTCCTTTAACCCCAAGATAGAAGTGTCTATGACCTCATGTTTATTCTCATTATTTGCTTTTAAGAGTTCTTCCACACTTGCTACGTTACCTTTTTTTGAGTATTCCATATAGTCTCTTAACTCTTCAATGCAAATATATTCACCAACATTTGCATTTATACTATCTTTGTAAAAAAACAAAGCTTGCTCTTTTTCGCCAAGTCTTATTGTTGCGTTTTTATGGATAACCTTTATCTTTCTTTCTGCTATCTCTATATATTCCCCATCATTACTAACAGATTTCTTTACCAGGTCCCCTGGGTAGCTTTTAGTTATTATAAAGTAAGCCACGGCAATAGAGAGCACTTCTGTTAAAGAGTAGTGGTCTTTTGGCATACGATCGATTATTTCGCTTGTAAGTTCTTTAGCATCTTCTATATTCATTTCATCTTCGTATTTTTTCATATTAACCATATCATCTACACTAGGATAGTTTGGGTCAAAACTTCTTTCAGAAACATTTTTATTTATCTTTTCAAAAATATCTTTAAAAGTTAGAGTGACCTTATCCATATAAGCTTTTTCATTTTCTTTTATCTTCTCCATATCGTTTGGCTGCTTAGCATAAGCATTTATATGTAAAAAATTCACATTATAAAGCTCATCATTATTTGATTTATTTGGTGAAAGTCCAATAGAACTTTGATTGGCTCTACGATCACTAGCTTCTTTTTTCTCTATAATGTTATCTATATAGCTTTTTTCTATCCTTGCAAATGGAGATAAATTTAGCAAAAGAGTTGATTTGTCATTATTTTGATCTATATCTATACTATATTTGCTATAGTCTTTTACTGGATTTAGAGTCTTTATGTCACTAAATTTTTGTTTTACCAGGTTGCTACTTTTTGATCTATTTATATCATCTTTTATAGTTTGATCAAGACTTTTACTAATAACTTCCTCTCTTAATCCTGCACTTGATCTAAAAGGGGAGTTTGAAAGAACGATGTAGTTTTTATTTAAATTTGAGAAGTCTTTACTATTCATCTCATCATTTACTGAGGTATTATTTTTATCGGATTTATCTGCTATTAGATTAGCTAACTTTATAGAGTTAAAATTTGAAGCACAGATAAAATTTAAATTTGCATTTGTACTTTTTATCTCTTCTTTTAGTCTATTAAAGAGCGTATCATCACTTGAGCCAAATCCTAAGTTTTTATTTATGATATCGTAAGAGCAAACATCTTTAGTATATTCAAACACTGATACATCATCTAAATATCCATATACGCTATATCCTTCATCTGCATTGCAGTTTATCTCCTTTGCGACTGAATTAATCTGAAAAGGTACATAGTCTAAATTTAAATGTGTAAAGTCTATAAAAAATCCAGCCTTAGAATTCTTATCACTTTTGAACACCAATACATTGCAATTTGAGTTTATATTTAAGGTATTTATAATAGAAGCAAACCTAGATGTAAAAAATCTTAGTATAGGCAAAGATACTCCATAAAACGCTTTATTGTCATAATACTTATATGCTTCAGTGGAAAAATTAATAAGTTCCCAAGCAACAGTACCCCATCCTATTAATTTTTTTCCTACTGCTTTTGTACCTGACAAATCAACAAGGCTTAATATAGAAAGTATGAACTGCTTTATAATAAATTCTCCATCATCCTCATTTAGATTTTTTAAATTTTTATCTAGCTCATCAAAACACTCTTTGACGCTTCTTTCAAATTTAGTTTCGTTTAACTCCTCATTAGACATTAAAGGCTTGGCATCATTTATTAGATCGTCTTTTAAAGTACTTAAACACTCTCTTAAAACATCTTTGCTTTTGTTGTAATAAGATATTATAAATTCAAACATTTCAGCAAAATTTTCTACTGGTCTAGCTTGATATTCTCTTCCTGGACCATACTTTATTTTTTCTGTTTTAATTTTTATGGGATCGATCTTCTCCTTTAAATTTACAAAGAACTTATCAACTGCACTCTTTTTATGAACTACTTTTACTGGAATTCCTCTATATTTAAATTCCCTTGATTTATCTAGATTGTTATCTTTAAAACTCTCTTTATCTATATAAAAATCAGTAACGATAGATATTGTCCTATCTTCTTTAGAAAAAATTGCTTTCCAAGAACGAGGATTTAGAAATGTTGATAGTTCATTTCTTATTAAGGCTGCCATACTGCCAAAGTAGTTTGACTCAAGAGAATTTAAACTAGACGTATAAAGCGTCACGCTCTTTGCATCAGCCATGTACTCTTTTATCTTTTTTAAACTCTCTTCGCAAGAGTAGGTTATATTTATATCATTCATCGTTATGCCACCACTACTGTTTTAATTATATTTATATTATCGCTATATTCACTATCTAACCCACAAGCAAATTTTATACATACTGTTTTTGCCTTACTTGGCGTAATATAGATAAGATTGTTATCGTCACTCATATCATCTACAAATTGAAAAAATCCTATTCCGCTCTTAGGAAGCGTCATATCTTTATAGATAGGCTCAGTATATTTAGGGGTAATAAAAATAAAATTTTTATTCATAAGCGAGTATTTAAAGTTAAATGATGAGATACTAAATTTATCATCTCTAAATCGGGCCTTTAGATACTCTTTTAGCTTCTTATCTTTTATATCAGAGCCTTCGTCTAAATTTAGCTCCATTTCTTTAAACCCCTCTTGGTTTTTATATTCCACATCATTTAGCTTATATATACAAACGGCAAGATTATCTGTTTGATTAAGAGCTGATTTTATATGAAGCCTTATGTAGGCATTATTTAAATTTATATCTTTTATTACTTCGCTACTATCTTGCATACCAGGATTACTTAAACTATGCTCTAGTTTTAGTTTATTCTCTTTTTTTATGCACCTTAGCGAAGAGCCGGTGTTGCTTAGGCAGTTTGGCACTAGATCTTGCATTACAGCGTAGTGATCATTCATGCTTTTTAGACTAAGTGCTGATCTTGGTACATAAGCTACTATGACGCATGGAATCCTAGCCGAGCAGCCTACTATCGGCGAGTTTATAAAATCAACATCGAGTATCACGCCTTGATCGTCTGATCTTATGCTCCTGCCTGCCCTACTTTTTAAGATCACATGACCACCATGTGGGCAAATGATAGTGTCGTCTTCTATGACAGGGCATGAAGTTGCAGTGGATGAAATTTCTTTAGATTGATTATCTTTTTGTAAATTTTGCCTTTGATTTAAATTTGAAAGAGCCTCTTTAGTCTTTTTGCTCATTGGTTTTAGATCGATATTTAGACTCTTATTTAATAGTGAATAATTTAATATATTTGCTTGAGAATTTCTATAAGCAACATTTAGCCTTCCTATATCTTTATCTTCATCTCTTGGCTGATGAGTAAAATTTAGAGGTATATTCTCATCACTGTTATATTTTTCGTCTTTAAAATAAAGTGGATAATCCTCCTCTTCATTGGCTTTAGATAAAAGAGCAGAGTTTAGATATATTCTTTGATTCATATTTTTGCTATCTAGCTTAAATATCTCCTTTAATACCTCAACATCGACTATACTTTTATCTACTGCACTTACACTAAGGGTATCGTTGTTTTTATAAAAGATACTTCCTACGCTCTCATTCATAAGAGCTTTTATATCATCGGTTGCTACTTTATTATTGTAAGCTACATCATCATTATTTTGAGCGGATTTATTATTGGCTATTACTATGGCTTCATCGCTAGAGCTTATGTCCTTAGAGTCTATGCTAGCTAAAAAATTTTCATTTTCTTTTAGCTTTGCTAGATCCGCGTATTTTAGATTTATTATGCTCTTTAGCATATCTATTCTATCTTTTACAAAGATGCTAGCCTCTGCTATATCTACTCTATTATCTCGTAGTATCGTTATATTTTTATAGATATTTTTGTTATAAGAGAAGTATTTGCCAAGTTCATTTACATCTATCTTTTTTTCAAATACAAATAAATTCAAAGCACAAATAGCCACTAGCATATCTATATCGCCAGCTCTAGCATCACTTACTATCTTTGTCGCATCTAGTTTATCTATATCATCTATATCTAGTATCTTTACTAGATGTGCTTCTTTATTGCTATTTTTATCTATGTTGCTGCCTAAATTTTCTATTATATACCCGACCATATCTTGCTTAAAATTTTCATCACTAAATTTGCCATATTCATAAAAGAGATTTAAATAAGCATAAAAAATATATAAAGGCGTATCTAGCATAGAAGCATCACTTATATCATCTATATTTACATCCAAATTTAACTTCGATCTTATGCATTTTAGTTTAAATTTAAGCGACTGGATATATTCATTTAGATAATCAAGTGCTTCAGCTATATCTTTACCTTCTATTTTGGCTTCATTTTCTTTGTTTTCCAAGAGATAGCACAACATATATAAAACCAAAACACTCTCTTTTAAAAAGTGAGATCTAATTAATATATTCACCAAGTGTCTATTCTCGGTATTTTCATACTTTACTTCGCCAGTTGTATCTATGCCTAGCTTATAGCCTAGATCAGATATGACCGAAAAGGTAGGTTCTATCAAAACAGCTACATCTTTTGAAAAGCTATCTTCATCTCTATTTATACTTTGTTTAACGCTCTCTACGTGATGTATCTCTATGTCTATATCTTTTTCTTTGCTAGCTTTATTGATATTAGAGCTCACCTTTTTATCTGCAAGAGTCTTTTGAGCTTGTTCATTATTTTTAACCACATCTACGTATTCATCTACACTACTCTTATCATCTTTAAAGCCAAACATACCTTTTATCTTGTTAAAGACTGAGCCTACCATCTTTCCTATAAAGCCATCTTTGTCTATGACTCTTGCTATCCATCTTGCACCTTTTGCTATGACTTTGGCTACAAAGCTAAGAAGCCTTAAGCTCCAAGTAAAAGCTGAAGCTAATATACCACCATAAATTCCTGGAGCGTTATAAGTATAAAGTTCTTTTACTCCGCTATCTTTGAAAGTTACTGCATATATTTGAGCTAGATGACCTCCTAATGAGTGACCTGACAGGATGATGTCTTTGGCGGTGTTATCTAAGCCACTTAAGTTTTGACTATGAGAATTTATAGCTTCTTGCATAGAGGATTGAAGTGATTTTAAAGCAGATATTTGCATAAGTGCTCTTGATGTGATAGCCATAAAGGCATCATCTAAGAGATCGTTTATTTTC
The DNA here is from genome assembly GCA_002092835.1 of Campylobacter concisus. NCBI lineage: Bacteria > Pseudomonadati > Campylobacterota > Epsilonproteobacteria > Campylobacterales > Campylobacteraceae > Campylobacter > Campylobacter concisus. Next base: position 5,861 of record LVWL01000002.1, read on the forward strand.
ATCTCTGTTCCTCTAAAGCCTATGATATAGTTTGACTTAAGCGTATCATAAAATATAGTTGAGCTAAAACCCGATTTTTGATTAGGTATGTGCTTTACTAGCTCATAGCGATTAACAAAGAGTTTTGTGCGAGGAGAGAGGGATTCAGGGGTGTAGAAAATTTCTGCTTCTTGATAGCTACCGTCTTTACCTAATGGCGTATCTATAAAATTTGTAACATCATTGTCTAACTTAATAAATTTTTTACCAGTATATGGCTTTTTGATAATCTTATCAGCCATAAATCTAGCTTCAATACAAAGAGCATAAGCAGTGGGATTACCTGCTTTTTTTACCACATTTCCATCTTTATCTTGGATATCACCATTTAAAATATCACCTTTTCTTATGTTGTCTTTATATCTCCAAATAGGCTTTTTTATTTCATCTTCTCTATAAGAATTTACAATATTTTCAGGGACATTATCTTTACCAAATTTATCATAAAGCTCATCAAGTCCATTTCTTTCATTCTCAAATACATTATGAAGCATTGCATAACTTGCATCAGCTATATCAATATAGTCTTTAAAGCAATTTATTAGCTCTTTATTTGATTTTTTAGTTTGCACTTACTTGTCCTTGTTTGCTTTTATGAATTTGTTGTTTGTTAAGTAGAAAATATTATCTCCTGATTTTGTACCAAAAGACTCTTTAGTAAATGATACACCTCTACCTTCATCACCAAATAGTCCATATTTAGTTTCAATATGAGTATATGAAAGATATATTTTTATAATTCTCATCTCTTTTCCATCAAAATACATATATTTAGGATAAATTCTAGGTTCTTCTTTTAAAAAATCATCTCCTATAAATTCTTTTATCTTATTCGTATAGCTTTCAGGTACTTCTGCTTTTTTATCAGTATCTCTTTCATAATCTATCCAGCGAGTATAGTATCTTTTACCATTTGAGAGGGTTTGAGGGAATTTTTGATCCATGATTTCTAGGTCAGCTCTTTTAAAATTTCTTTTGTTATTTTTAAAGAAATCGTCCATATAATCGCTTCTTTCTTTTTCTCTTCTCTCTATCTCATCAACAAATTTTTGATTAAATATATATACTCCACCATATTGTTTAGCTAAGTTTTCTAGTTCAGAGTTGCTTATCTTTTTGTTTGCTTGATTAGCTGAGCAAGCTATTAAGAATATACTTGTTAGAAGTAGTAATATAAATGCGGTAAATTTCATAAATAAATTTTTAAAATAAATAATCAAAAATCTAAGAATTTTACATAATGAAGTCAAGGAGTTCATCTAAGGATTTTGTCCTTAGATGAAAGATTAAGATTTTTTGATCGCTCTAATAGGAATAACAAATATTGCTGCGATCACATAAAAAGCAATACAAAAAACAGCCGCCATCATAAATATCTCACCGATATCATAAAAGCTTGACTCAAGCCTAAATGTATCCACGTAATTTATCGCAAACCATAATGCTACGCCAAGAGCGATAGCAAAAACGAAAAAACCCCAAGAAAATAAGAAATTTAATATCTTAGTTCCCAATCTCTCTCCTTTTTAATTATTTTTCTAACTTAAAACCGCCACCAAAAGCTCTATAAACTTCGACTGCACTATCGACCTCATCAAGCTTTGCTGAGACGTCTTGTAATTTTGCCTGAAGCAAATTTCTCTCCGCATCAAGAAGCTCTAAATGCCCAATATAGCCAGCGTCATATTGCTCTTTGGCAAGCGAGTAAATTCTTTGTTGGGATTTTAGCAAATTTTTCACTTGTTCCAAAGAAATTTTTGCATTTTGCCTTGAAACAAGCGCATCTCTTACTTCACCAAGAGCCGATTTTACCGCTGCTTCATAATTAACAGCGGCAATTTGTTCATTTGTTTTAGCCACTGCTACATTATTTTTTGTCCTACCAAAATCAAAAATTTTCTGTGCTAAAGAGCCGCCTATGCTCCATGTATTGGCATTTCCAACAAATATATTTTCAAAATCAATACTTGAAAAGCCAAAAAGTCCAGTCAGTGAAATGCTTGGAAAATACTCAGCCCTTGCAACACCAACAAGAGCATTTGTAGCTTTTAAATCAGCCAGTGCCTTTGCCACGTCGCTTCTTCTTAGCAAAATTTCAGAGCTAATGCCAGCACTTATCTCGGGAGAAGCTGGTAAATTTTGCGAGCTAGCAACAGCTCCACCTAAAATTTCATTATTACTTTTACCAGTCAAGATAGCTAGTGAGGTGATAGCTTTTGACTTTGCATTTAATATAGAAGTAAGATTGGTCTTAGCGCTTTCTACTGCTGCCTTACTTTGCAAATAGGTCATCTCATTTATGCTTCCAAGATCAAGCTGTGTTTTGCGAAGTGCTAGCGTATCTTCATAGGTTTTTAAAGTCTCTCTTAGCACAGCTTCTTGCATATTTAATGAAACTAATGCAAAGTAGCTTTTTACAACATTTGAGCTGATACTTAGTCTCGCGCTATCGTAGTCAAATTTGGTTGCATTTAGGCTTTCTTCGGCCGCTGCTACATTATTTCTTACTCTACCCCAAAGATCGATCTCATAGTTTAATCCTAAATTTATATCTGATTTTCTATAACGAGTTTGTGGTTGTTTAGTATATGTTTCGCCGCTACTTTTTGCTTTTTCGTAGCCTACATTTAAATTTATACCAGGAAGCAAATCTGCCTCAGCTACGCCAAGGCTTGCTTTTGCTTTCTCTAAATTTAAATAAGCAACACGTAAATTTGTATTTTTCTCAAGTGCACTTTCTACTAGAGAATTTAAATTTTCATCGTGAAATTCCTTCCACCAAAGATCCCTTATATCGCTTGTCTCATAAGCGTAAGTAGATGTGAAATTTGTATCTACATTTGGCATATCTGGACGAAATGAGCAACCAGCTAAAAACGCCGCCGTTATAAGTATAAACGCCTTATTTTTCATCTTTTTTTGCTCCCTTTTTCCAGTATTTCTCATTTAAATTTTCAAGCAAATAGTAAAACATTGGCACAAAAAATATAGCTATCGTCGTAGAAGCGATCATACCACCAACCACGCCAGTTCCTAATGAGTGGCGAGATGCAGCGCCTGCGCCTGTGCTTATAACCATCGGGAAGACGCCTAGAGTAAATGCGATTGATGTCATTACAATTGGTCTAAAGCGAAGTTTGGCTGCATTTATCGCTGAGTCAAATATACTCTTACCACTATCACGCTCTTGCATTGCAAACTCTACGATCAAAATGGCATTTTTAGCCGCTAGACCAATAAGCAACAAGAGTCCGATCTCAAAGTAGATATCATTTGTTAGCCCTCTTATCCAAACAGCTAGCAACGAGCCAAATACCGCAAATGGCACGGCTGTGATGACTGCAAGCGGGATGAGCCATCTTTCGTACTGAGCTGCAAGGATCAAAAAGACAAAGATCATACCAAAGATAAAAGCAACCGTGCCCGTTCCTTGAGAATTTACCTCTTGATACGCCGTTCCCGCCCAGCTTATAGCGTAGTCTTCGCTACTTAGCGTGTCATTTACAACCTCTTGGATCGCTCTGATCGCATCGCCTGACGTGTAGCCAGGTTTTGGATCACCCATGATCTTAGCTGATGGAAAGAGGTTAAATCTATCAACGATATCAGGTCCAATCGTTCTTGTAAGTGTTGCTACTGAATTTAGTGGCACCATGCCGCCCTCATTTGAGCGGACGAAAATTTTTCTTAGATCCTCAGGGTTGTTTCTAAAGTTATCGCTCGCCCTTGCATATACACGGTACGACTTACCCGCAAGGTTGAAGTCGTTTACATAGTAAGAGCCAAAAGTAGCGCCTATCGTGCTAAAAATTTCACTCTCGCTTACACCAAATAATTTAGCTTTTTCTTTATCAACTGTTATCTTAAACTGACGATAATTTGTCTCAAGCGTGGTTCTGACATTTGTTAGTTCAGGCCTTGCATTGGCTATTGCTGATACTTTTCTAGCGTCTGCTTCTATCTCGTTGTAACTCTTGCCGCTTTTATTTTGTAGATACATCTCAAAGCCACCAGTCATTGATAGACCCATAATAGGCGGTAAATTTACAACAAATGTCATTGAGTTTTTTGAGCCCCAAAGCATACCATTAAACTGGCCAGCCAATGTATCAGCTCCGTTGTTAGCGCCTTTTCTCTCACTCCAATCTTTTAGCTTTATAAAGCTAACGGCAGAGTTTTCTCTAAGCGAGCTAGCTAGTATGTCATAACCTGCAAAAGCCATAGTGAACTCAACATTTGGATTGCTTAAAATGGCGTTGCTAATTGAGACTACTTCTTCTTTTGTCTTTAGCATATTTGTTGAAGGCGGAAGTGAGGTGATAACCATTAAAGCGCCCTTGTCTTCTGAGGGCACAAGTCCTTTTGGCACAGCATCGAATAGCTTATAAGTGGCAAATCCTAAAATACCAATTACAATAAAGCTAATAATAATATGCCTTAAAATTTTAGCCACTCCGGCCGTAAAGAGTCTGGTGCTAAAGTCAAAGAAGTCGTTAAATTTCTGAACTATCCAAAATGGCTTGCTCTCTTGTTTCTTAAGCATAACCGCACAAAGTGCTGGCGTAAGTGTAAGAGCAACAAAGCCTGAGATACAAACAGAAACAACTAGTGTTAGAGCAAACTGCTTTTGTATAACGCCAACAAAGCCCTCCATGAAAGAGACTGGCACGAAAACAGCACAAAGCACGAGTACGATAGAGATAACTGGAGTTTGCACCTCTTCCATCGCCTTAAACGTCGCGTCTTTTACGCTGATCTCTTTATCTTCATGTAAAATTCTCTCGACATTTTCTATGACGATAATAGCGTCATCTACGACGATACCGATGGCAAGAACTAAGGCAAAAAGTGTAATCAAATTTATACTAAAACCCATCACATAAAGTCCGCCAAATGTCCCTATGATAGAAACTGGCACAGCAAGCATCGGGATGATAGTAGCGCGAAAACTTTTTAAGAAAAAGTACATTACGATTAAGACGAGTACCATTGCTTCAATAAAAGTTTTTATAACCTCATCAATTGAAACATCTATAAATTCTGTTGGATTGTAAGCTATGGTGTGCTCTAGGCCAACAGGATAAGTTTTCTTTAGCTCGTTAAGCTTTTCTTTTACAGCATTTGCGGTAGCAAGAGCATTCGCATCGTTTTGTAAAAATAGCAAAAGAGGAATAGCCGGTTTGCCGTTTAACATCGCATCGTTAGCATAGCTAGCTGCTCCAAGCTCTATGGTAGCTACATCTTTTAGCTTCAAAACTGATCCATCGGAACTTTTAATTATTATATCGCCAAACTGAGCTGCATTTTTAAGACGTCCATCGGTACGAACAGAATAAACATAAGGATTGCCACCATCCGATGGCTGTTCGCCTATCTTGCCAGCAGCGTATTGTGAGTTTTGAATTTTTACTTGAGAAATGACGTCGCTTGGAGTTAGTTTAAAATGAGCTAGTCTATCTGGCTTTAGCCAAATTCTCATAGAATACTCTTTAGTACCTATCAATACTGTATCACCTATGCCACTAACCCTTTTTATCTCATCAGCAATATTTAAATTTACATAGTTATATAGCTCTATCAAATCCATATTTGGATTTGTAAAGCCAACAACTTGAAGGATCGAGCCGCTTCTTTCGCGCACTGTTACGCCCATATTTTGCACCTCTTGAGGCAACCTTGAAAGGGCAGCTTGCACGCGGTTATTTACATCGATCGTAGCTTGCTTTGATGATGAGCCGATCTTAAAATATACGCTTATATTCATAGTGCCTGCTGAGCTTGAGGTGCTTTGCATATAGAGCATATTCTCAACGCCATTTATCTGATCTTCAATGGCACTTGCTACTGAATCAGCGATAGTCTGCGCATCAGCACCGCTATATGTCGCACTTACAGAGACAGTAGGTGGAGTAAGACTTGGATACTCCTCTATTGGAAGTCCCTTGATACCCATAAAACCTGCTATAACTATAATGATAGATATAACAGTCGCAAATATCGGGCGGTTTATGAAAAATCTTGAAAACATCTATCTGCCTTTACTTGCTACTTGTAGCGTTTGCATCTTTGCCGTTTATAAATTCCGCACTTAGGTCTTTATCAGTTTCAACTGGTGCACCAACTCCGATTTTAAGGAAGTTATTAACGATTATCTTATCGCCATCTTCAAGACCTTCAGTGACTGCTACCATATTTTTTGTTTGATATCCTGTTTTTACATTTTTTTGGCTTACTTTGCCATCTTTTACTACTAAAACATAAGAGTTTGTAGCGCTTTGTTGAAGAGCAACTTGAGGGATGTTAAAGGCATTTTTTTGAACAAATCCGCTCATCTTTATATGACCGAACGCACCTGGTAAAATTTTACCCTCGCTGTTATCAAAGCTAGCCTTTGCTAAAACGCTGCCAGTTGCGGTATTTACGACATTATCTATAAAATTTACTTTACCATTAAAATTTTCGCCATTGACACTTAACACAGCGTCACTATTTAGCTGTTGCCATGAGCCGTTATCCAAATTTGTCTTTCTAGTTAGATTATCCACATCGGCAATATAAAATTCTGCTTCAATAGGATTTATTTTTGTAAGTCTTACGAGCTTTGTTTGGTTTGCTATGACAAGCGAGCCAATATCTACTTGATTATCACCCACTACGCCGTCAAATGGCGCTGTGATAGTCGTGTAGCCAAGATCTATTTTTGCATTTTTTAAATTTGCTTTTGCGCTTACTAAATTCGCATTTGCAATGTCATAGGCTGCAACTGCTGCGTCGTAGTCTTTTTGAGAGACTGCATTTTTCTTATAAAGGGCAGAAATTCTTTTAAACTCGGTCTCGGCATTTTTCAAATTTGCATTTGCAACGCCAACAGAGGCATCAAGCGAGTCAAAGCTAGCTTGATATTTTTCTGGATCTATCAAAAATAACTTATCACCTGCTTTTACTTTGCTTCCCGGCTTAAAAAACTGCTTTATGATAGTTCCGCCAACTTTTGGATAGATAATAACATCTTGACTACTTGCAACCGTTGCAGTGTAATCAAAACTAATAGGTATGTCTGTTTTTTGTGCGGTAAAAATATTCACATGAGATAGCGGCATCTGGCGACCTGCTGCCGCTTTATTCTCTTTATTTTCAAAACAACCACTTAGAAATAAAACTGCAACCGAAAGCACAAGAGCACTTTTAAAATTTGCCATAAAAACCTCTCTTAATTTTAAATTTTAATATCATATTTAGTTTTTTGTAATAATTGTTACAAAAATTTAAAGTTCTCGATTCTATTAGAAAACAAATAAAAAGTCAATTTTATTTTTTACTAACTCCATTCAAAAACAACTCAACACACAAGCCAACATGCTTTTTACGTTCTTTTTCACTAAGCTTTGGTTATTCATTTATCAAAAGCGAATCGTAGTAATAAGCTCCAATCACACTTTGTATAAAGTACTTTGCAGCAAATTTGGCTGAAAATTTTGAATCAAGCTTGGCTTTTACCTCATCTCTTTCAAAGAAATTTATAAGCACAAGATCGATCTTTTTTAAAATTTGATCCAAAAATGTCTTACCAAGTTTGCCGCCATTTTTAGAACCCTCACTCATCATTATCCTACCAAGAGAGATATGCCTTTTGCTGCAAACGATAGAAAATATTATGGTTGCAAATTTGGTTAAAAATTCCTCCAAGCTGTGGGAAATTTTAAGATCTATTTTCTCATCGATCTCTTTTATAAGGCTATCTATCTCTTGCTCAACGATCGCCTCAAAAAGCCCCTCTTTGTTCTCAAAAAATGTATAAATGCTAGAAAGCGATCCGCCACTTATCGCTACAATGTCGCTTAAGCTTGTCTTTTCGTATCCTTTTTCTAAAAATAGCTCAAGTGCTGTTTTTACGATAAGTTTGTATCTTTTTTTACCCTTTTCTGAGATCGCCATCTTGCTTCCTATTAAATTTTTGCCATTTTATCATCTTTTAGGATAGATAAAAGTACTTTGTCTTTGCACGCTGATAGCTGGCTCGTCAGTGGCGTAGGCTTTTATATTTATATGTTTTAAAAGATCTTTATCGCTTAAATTTTCATTTTTTGATTTTAACGTGACAATGACTCGTTGTTTTGCGCCAGCTTTTAATATAAATGGCTTATTTGGACGAGAAATTTCTATATTCTTATCATCTACTTCAAAGTAAAAGGCATGCTCTTTATTTTGTGTATTTTGCACCAAAAATACGTAAGAATTTTCGACTTCATTTTCGCCTAAAATTTTATAAAGCTCACTTGTTCTATTTATGTTTAAAAGCATACTTTCTTTTTTGCCACTCATTAATACCCCAGCTGTTAAGACAATGCCTAAAATGACAAGATAAGCAACCGTTCTAAAGCGTAAAATTTTGACCCTTTTTTGCTCTTTTATAGAGTTTATACTTCTCCACTCAATAAGCGAGCTTTCATCAAAATGCTTCATCACTTTAGCGCAAGCATCGCTACACTCTAGACAATTTATACATTCAAGCTGCATACCTTTTCTTATATCAATGTGCGTCGGACATATCCTCACGCATGCCTCGCAGCCAGTACACAGCGCGCCCTCTTCTTTTGGTTTTTTAAATTTTTCTTTTCCATTATAGATTACGCCGCCTCTTTTTTGGTTGTAAATAACTTGGATCGTATCGTTATCAAACATCACTGATTGCACCCTAGCGTAAGGACAAACATAAATGCAAAAATTTTCTTTTAAAATAATGACATCATAAACTAACCAAATAGCGATAACAAGCCAAAATGCAAGCAAAACTCCATGTTCGCTTGGCTCTTTTAAATAAGCAAAAAAATCAAGCGGTGGCACAAAATACCATAAAAAATTTGCCGAAATAACAAGAGCTAAAACACACCAAATTCCAACTGCTAAAGCACGCTTTAAAATTTGTCCTTTTGGCTCATTTTGCTTATTTTGGATATTTTTTCTGATCTTTAAAATTTTAGTTTGCAAAAGGTCACGAAATATCATTCTAAAAATAGTTTGCGGACAGCTCCAACCGCACCAAACGCGCCCTGCAAGTGTCGTTAGAAAAAATATGCTTAAGAATAAAATGATAAACAAAAATGGCAACAAATAAAGCTCTTGCATATCAAATTTTGTAAAAAAGAGATCAACTCTACTTTTATCAAAACTTAGCAAAAATAGCTGCGCGTCATTTATCCTGATAAATGGCAAAACAAAGACAAATAGCGTAATACAGGCGAAAAAAATGTAACGCCTCTTAGCGTAGCTAAGATGAAAATCCTTTGACATAATAGGCCTTTTTTGAAATTTTATGATTATAAAGCTTATGGCATTAAAAGAGTTTTAAAAAAAAATAGTTAAAAGCTTAAATTTATGAAAATTAAACTATACTCACGGCTTATTTTAATCTGAAAGGTGGTGAGGACGTTGCCTGGTATTAAGGTACATCCTAACGAGTCATTTGATGAGGGTTACAGAAAGTTTAAAAAACAAACTGACCGTAACTTAGTAGTAACTGAAGCAAGAGCTAGACGCTTCTTTGAGCCTAAAACTGAGATCCGCAAGAAACAAAAAATTGCAGCTCGCAAGAAAATGCTTAAACGTCTTTATATGCTTAGACGCTACGAGTCAAGACTCTAAAACCAAGACAAAGAGGGCTTTGCTCTCTTTGTTTAACTCTTCTTTTAGCCTTATTTTTTTATAATCAAAGCAAATTTTTTATTTTATTTTAAATGGAAATTCGATGCAAAAGCTAGCTATAAACGAAGCTGCAGAAATTTTAGGCATAACAAAAGAAGCAGTCTATAATAGAATCCGCCGTGGTTCGATAAATACAGTCATTGAAAATGGCACAAAATTTGTCATCCTTGATGAGAAACCAAGTAGCGAAAAAGCCACAAAATCCGCTCCAAAAAGTACAAAAACCAAATCCCAAAATGATGAGTTTGTAAATTATTTGCTAAATGAGTTAAGCGAGCTAAAGAGCTTAAATTTAAACTTACAGGCTGATAAAGATAGGCTTTTTAAAGAAAAAGAGCAGATGCTAATCGAGCGAAAAAATGAAATTTTGCAAATTTATAAAGATAGAGATGAGAAGCTCATGCAGTTTCTAAATGCTATGCAAAGGCCGCTTTTAGCACAAAAAAATGACGATATGCCAAATAATGAAGCGATAGAGGCTGAGATAGAAAATGAGTCAAAATGGATAAATTTAAGTGAATTTTTAAAGGAGCTAAATTTAAAGCCAAAAGCTACAAAAAAGATCAGTGAAAAGATAATAAAAAACATACACCACTCCAAATTTATAAAATTTAAACGAGGCGTGATACTTGTTAGAAGACATAAAAATTTAAAAGAGTTGATAGGAGAGATATGAAACACATTAAAAGGATAGCTACTTATGCTGCGGTGGGAGGTTTTGGTGCGATCGTTATGGCTGGCCTTGCAGGTTGCGGAAACGACAATGGCGGTAATGAAAATGCACTAAACGAAGTTGCGCAAAAAAACGGCGCCTTTGTCATCATCGAAGAGAGTGCACCTGGTATTTATAAAATTTTAGAAGAGTATCCAAGTACTGAAACTAGAGTTGTGCTAAAAGATATAAACGGCACTGAGCGTGTGCTAAGCAAAGACGAGATCGATAAGCTCCTAGCTCAAGCAAACGCAAATATCGACAATGGCACTTCAAATTTAACAAAAACGAGTGACGCACAGCTAAGTAGTGGCGGTCTAAGCCTTGGTGAGACGATACTTGCCTCTGCTGCTGGTGCGATACTTGGTAGCTGGATAGGTAGCAAGCTTTTTGGAAATCAAAATTTCCAAGCTACTCGTCAAAATTCTTACAAAAATCCAAGCGCATACACAAGAAGCGTTGATAGCTTTAATAAGCAAAAAGTGGCAAATTCTGCTGCAAGAAGCAGTGGTGGCAAGAGTGGATTTTTCGGTGGTGGCTCAAAATCAAGCTCTAGCTCATCAAGCTTTGGAGGCTGAAAAATGATAAATTTAAGAAAAATCACTCCGTTAAATAACGAATTTATGGAAAAAATCGGCTTTGCATGGCATACAGATAATGACAACAGCTCGTATATCGCAGATGAGATCATACAAGTGAGCGAAGAAGAGGCAAATGCCTACTACGAGGCGGCAAATGAGCTATATGATATGTATGTAAATGCCGCTCAGCACGTCATAGACAACAATCTTTTTCACGAGATAGGCATACCATTTAACCTTGTTGATATCATCAAAAATAGCTGGGAAAATGACGTTCATTGGCACCTCTACGGCAGATTTGACCTAGCGGGTGGGCTTGATGGCAAGCCTATAAAGCTCATCGAGTTTAACGCCGATACGCCAACGGCAGTCTTTGAGACAGCGATCATCCAGTGGGCGATGCTAAAGCTAAATCACATGGACGAAGCAGCCCAGTTTAACGACCTTTACGAGTCGCTAAAGCAAAATTTTAAACGCCTTATCACGCTTGGCGACGATAATGTAAATTTCGAGGATGTTTACGAGGGTTGGGGGATACTCTTTAGCTCTATCGCTGGTAGTATCGAGGATGAGCAAACCGTGAAACTACTGCAATACATCGCAAAAGAGGCTGGCTTTGAAACAGACTTTGCCTACGTTGACGAGGTCATTTTCAATGATGACGAGGGCATTTTTAAAGGCGATGAAAATTTCGAGTACTGGTTTAAGCTCGTGCCTTGGGAGAGCATAGCGATCGATGAGGGCGAGCTGGCACTCATACTCTCAAACATCGTCAAAAATCAAAAAGCTATCATCATAAATCCAGCCTACACGCTGCTTTTCCAAAGCAAGGGGATTTTAAAAATCCTTTGGGATCTATATCCTAATCACCCGCTCTTGCTTGAAACCTCAAACGAGCCGCTAAAAGGCAAAAAATATGTGAAAAAGCCGGTATTTGGCAGAGAAGGCGCAAACGTCTCGATACACGATGAAAACGGCGCACAAATAGCAAGTAATGACGGCGAATACGACTCAAACAAAGCCATCTATCAAGAATTTTACGAGTTTAATCAAGATGAGAGAGGCGAGAGCTACCAAGCTGGCGTATTTTACGCTTATGAAGCGTGCGCACTTGGATATAGAAAGGGTGGCAAAATTTTAGATAATTACTCTAAATTTGTAGGACATTTCATTAAGGATTAAAGATGAAAATCGTTTGTTTAGACGCAGCGACGCTGGGAGAGAACGTAGATCTTAGTGTTTTTAAGAAATTTGGTGAGTTTATCAGATACCAAAAAACCAAAAGCGATGAGGTCGTGCCACGTCTAAAGGGCGTTGATGTCGTCATAACAAACAAGGTTATCATCGACAAAGCCGTGATGGATGCGACAAATTTAAAGCTTATTTGCATAAGTGCAACTGGGATGAATAACGTAGATTTAGAGCACGCAAAAGCTAAAAATATAGTTGTAAAAAACGTCGCTGGCTACTCGACTGCAAGCGTCGTGCAGCACACATTTGCCTTGCTTTTTGAGCTAACAAACCGCATCAAATTTTATGATGAATACGTAAAAAGTGGCAAGTGGGTGAAAAGCGAAATTTTCACCTATCTTGGCGCGGATATCAGCGAGATCACTGGCAAAGAATTTGGCATCATCGGACTTGGCGAGATAGGTCGTGGCGTGGCGGCAGTGGCGCGTGCATTTGGCGCAAATGTGAGCTATTACTCGACAAGCGGAGCAAATAAAAATAGCGAATTTGCGCAAAAAAACTTAGAGGAGCTACTAAGAAGCAGCGACATCATCAGTATCCACGCACCGCTAAATGAAAAGACTAGAAATTTACTGGGTGCAAACGAGATAAATTTGCTAAAAGATGAGGTGATAGTGCTAAATTTAGGACGTGGCGGCATAGTAGATGAAGCTGCGATGGCAAGGGCGATAGATGAGAGAAATTTGCGCTTTGCTACGGACGTTTTGGAGAGCGAGCCAATGAGCGAAAATAGCCCATTTTTAAATGTAAAAAATAAAGAAAATCTACTCATCACGCCGCACGTAGCGTGGGGCAGCTTGGAGGCTAGAAAGACGCTCATCGCAAAGATCGTCACAAACATCGAAAATTTCATCAATGAGAGCAGATAATGGCTATGATATAAGCTATCACGCCATTAGCGAAAATGAAATTTCAAAGTGGTATTTTGAAGCACTTGAGCTTACAAGGGCTGGTAAATTTGACAAGGTTTTAGCACTTGCTAGCAAGGCTGGCGTAGAGGAATTTTACGTGCAAAAGTACAAAGATACACTAAGCGCTGCGTTACAGTATAAAGACGATGAAATTTTTAACAAAACTCACGGCTTTTGTATCGCCGTCACACAAGGATTTTTTAGAAAATATTTCTACACTCGCGGCACAGCGCTAAGCTCTTTGGCACAGCAAAATAAGAAATTTAAAAACTACATTAGCAACTGGCGAGAAATTTTACCAAGCGAGTTTTTGGATAAATTTAGTGGCGAAATTTATAATGAGATCACCGAAAACTACTGTTGTGGTGCTTATGTGAGTGCTAAAAACGTAGCTAAACTAAAGGCTGACTATGAAGCAGGTGGTGAGATAAAAGAGGCAATTGATGGCTTTTACGCTCAAAATTTACCTGCATTTTTAGATGCGCTAAACTACGCATGCGAGCTAGAAATAGGCCTGCTCGAGGCCACTGAGGTCGTGGAGCCAAATCCACTTGATCTAAACAAATCAAGCTCATATTCAAATCTCTTTAACTGCGATCCAAAGGGTGCTATTATCTACGCACAGATCGCAGTGCAGCAGATTGGCGAGGCGATAAATCAAGAAGAGACTGGCAAAAAGTCGATTTTTGAGAAGATCAAAGGGCTATTTAAATAAATTTGAAAGGATAAAAATGGCAACCGAACATAGCTTTGATATAAGTGCTGAGGTCGATATGATGGAGGTTAAAAACGCTCTTGAGACAGCGAAAAAAGAGATTGCTGCGAGGTATGACTTTAAAGGACTTGCGGCCGAGGTCGAGCTAAATGAAAAGGAGAAATTTATCACGCTTCTTAGCTCAAGCGACAACAAGATCGATGCATTAAAAGACATCGTGATCTCAAAGCTCATCAAGCGAAACATCCCACCAGTAGCGATCACAGAGACAAAAAGAGAGCCAGCAAGTGGTGGAAATTTAAAAGCTACGCTAAAACTAAACGACACGCTTGACGCTGAAAACTCAAAAAAGATAACCAAAGCGATCAAAGACTCAAAGATCAAGGTAAGCGCGCAGATCAGGGGCGAAGAGATCAGAGTGACAAGCAAAAGTATAGATGACCTGCAGGAGTGCATAAAGCTGGTTAGGGGGTTAAGTTTAGAACTTCCGATAAGCTTTAAAAATCTAAAGTAACGCACTTTTTCGCTTTATTATGCGTCGTTGATTTAAATTTTTACTCGGTCATTACCAACTCGGTAGCTCCCGTTGCAAAAATTTAAATCGCCTCGCCTAATTTTGCGAAACTGCCACTAGATTTTTCATTTAAAATTTAGCTATTCAACCTAAATTTGGCAGTTTTTTGCAAATTTGCAATTAAATTTATTTCACTAAGGACAAAAAAATGAGCTTTTTTAAGAAAATTCTCGGTAAGCAAATCGATCTTGGCAAGCAGATGCCGATCTATTTTGTAAGTAGCGACGAAGACTATATGCAGCGTGCATTTGAGCAAGCTCGTGAGAGCTTTAGATATTTTTGGCGTGAGGTTTACTGGGAACGCCACAGGATCGTACCAGCACTTGACTATGCGATGGTAAAAATTTGCTTCCTAGATGTCGTAAATGGCGAAGAAGTCGGTGAACACATGTGGATAGACGATGTAGAATTTGACGGCGAAACGATATATGGTACGCTCATAAATGAGCCTGATAGCGTGCAAAACGTGAAATTAGGCGACCAAATAAGCGCAAAGATAGACGAGATGAGTGACTGGCTCTTTTCGATAGATGGACGCGCATACGGCGGATTTAGCGTGCAGTCGATGCGCTCACGCATGCAAAAGAAAGAACTAAAAGAGCACGATAAAGAGTGGGGGCTTGATTTTGGCGATTTTAACGATATTTTGGTAGTTTACGAGCAAAAAGAACACCCTGAAAATTTGATAGAGCATCCAATGAGCAAAAATACATATGAGCAAGTAAGGCAATATATAAAAGAGCACCCAAATATGGTCACGGACGCTGATGAGTTTGGCTATACGCAGCTTCATAACGAGGCGATCACTGGAAATTTAAATCTTGTAAATCTTTTGCTAGAAAACGGCGCTGATAAAAATGCCCGCACAAAAAGTGGCAAAACGGCAGCTGATTTTGCCAAGATTTTGGGCTGGAGCGAAATCGAGAAGGTGCTTAGGTAGCAAGTTTTTATAAAATTTTAGGATTTAAATTGAGTTATCAAGATATTTTAGATGAAAGAAAAAGGCGGGCTAGTAAGACTTACCAAAAAAGTCATATTGAAATTCTTTTAAAATTTCATCCACTGATACTAACTGGTGTTAGTTTAACTAGTATGATTTGTTATTTTGTATATTTTAGTCTCTTTGTTGGATATTTTCCAGTTTTAAGTAATTCTGATATTTTTCATGTCGGAGCATTATTGTTTTTTGTTGTAGCTATTTTTACTATTTTTATTATATTGCCCATAATGCTTTATCCTGGACATATAAGATACTCCCTCAGATATAAAAATGGTAAATATTTTTCACTTTTTTTATTATCTTTATCATTTCCTCTAGCACTATTAACTACTTTTATTATAAGTATAGCTTTCTATATAGATGCAAAAGGCGTACTATTTACTTTTATGGTTTTTTTAGCATTATCATATTTGTTATCGTGTATTACAATATGGATCAAGGGAAAAATATTGGAAAGAGTATTTGCTCTTTGCATGATAATGTGGCTCGCTTATATTTTTATTTTAATATTTTTGTCTAATTTTCAAACTAATCTAATTTCTATTTTGGTGGTAAATCTATTTTTTATTTACATTACATATATCTTTTTTTGCTTAGGTATTTTGTGTTTTTGTGAAGGTATTTATAAGGATGGTACGCACAAGGAAATTTCACTTATTTTAATGTTTTTATGTCCAATAGTTATATTTTTTTATCTAGCGGATGACATCGCAAAGAAATTTGAAATCACTAACATGGAATATAAATATTTATCTATTGAAAAAAGTATAGCAGGTGCTTTGCCAGAAAAAATTTGCAAAAATGGCATATATTGTGATGATAGTAAAACTTATTATGATGAAAACGAAACAAACGGAGTTATAAAACTTTATAATGTAAAAGCCCTATCAACTCTTGGTAAATTTTATTATCTGCAGACAAAAGATGGAGTAAAATTTGAGCTTGATGCAAGCAAAATTATCTCAAGAGCCAAGGAGTAACTTCCTTAAGTTTTGGGACTAAAATTTGATCGATACGTGAAATTTGCGGATTCAAAAAATTAAAATTTATAGGCCAAATTTATCTGGCTAAGCCAAAATCTTCTTTAGCACAAGGCTAAATTTATTAAAAGTTAGTTATCCTAACACATCAATTTAAAACCAAACTTATTTAAGGCGATTAGTTATGATATTTAAAAATATTGTCGAGAATTTTGCCGTAAATTACGCTCATAATTCTATTCAAAGATCACTATATAATGAATTTAATATAGACATTTTAACCACAACCTACACCAAAACTCCAAAAAAAGGCAAAAAGTATATGCTCTATGCACATGTGCCATTTTGTCACACATTCTGCCCATATTGCTCGTTTCATAAGTACCACTATGAACAAGAACTTGCAAGAGTTTACTTTGAAAATTTACGTGAGGAGATGAGGCAGGTTAAAGAGGCTGGATTTGACTTTGATTCACTTTATGTTGGCGGTGGCACGACGCTTATAAATGAGCCTGAGCTTGAGAAAACACTTAAGCTTGCAAAAGAGCTTTTTAGTATAGATGAAATTTCAGCAGAAAGCGATCCAAATCACATCTCACCCGAGAGTTTAGCCAGATTTGATGGATTAATTGATCGACTAAGCGTGGGTGTACAAAGCTTTGATGATGAAACATTAAAAAGAGTTGGCAGATATGAAAAATTTGGCTCAGCCAAGGAGGTAAAAAGAAAACTTGAGCTCGCTCTTGGTAAGATCCCAGTCATTAGCCTGGATCTCATCTTTAACCTGCCAAATCAAACAAAAGAGCAGCTAATAAACGACATAAATACTGCAAAATCGATCTCTCCGCAACAAATTACCTTCTATCCACTTATGAAATCAGAGCTAACAAGAGAGAATATAGCTCGCTCGCTTGGCGTCTCAAACATCGATAACGAGCGCGAATTCTATGAGATAATCACTGAAGAATTTAGCAAAAGTAACTACAAACAAAGCAACGCCTGGGCGTTTTCAAATGAAAAAAGTGCTGACCTTCGCGACGAATATGTTGGCTCAAATTTGGAGTATCTTGGCGTTGGTAGCGGAGCATTTAGCTTTCTTAACGGTGAGCTTGTAATAAACGCGTTTAATCTACTTGAATACGGCAAAAGGATAAAAAATAGGCAAAGCCCAGTCATCGCAAAATGTGGTTTTAGCAAGAAAGAGAGACTTAAATACACATTTTTAACAAGGCTTTTTGATGGCGGAGTTGATATTAAAAGATACAACAATGAAAATAACACAAACATCAACAAAGCCTTATTTATGGAGCTTAGCTTACTTAAGCTTGTAAATGCAATATATGAAGAAAATGGCATTATCAAGCCGACATTTTTTGGCAAATATATCTGCATCGTGCTTATGCGTGATTTTTACGCTGGTATGGACAAAGTTCGTGCGATATTTAAGGATGACGCTAAGATAAAACAAAGCAAGGTGCTTCGTATAATGAGCGAAAACACTGAACAAAAGTATGAGCCAAATATCATTCAGCCACGAGCTGCGATGTAATGCTTGCAAATTTAATTAAAAAAAACATATATCAAATTTCTAAAATAGTGTTATTAACGCTCGTATTTAGCGGACTTGGTGTCTGGACCCTTTCATTTATAAATAATGAGCTTGTAAGTTTAAAAGAATTTGACGCCTTTATAGCGGTTAAATTTATAGTGGTTTTGCTCTTGTTTTTTATAAGCGCCATCGCCGCAAATATATCGCTTACAAATTTTGGGCATAAATTTATCTACGAGCTAAGATATCAAAGCGTAAAGCAAATTTTAGATACGCCAAATAGCGTGATAAACGAGATCGGCAAGGCAAAGATCATAGCTAGTCTAAATAATGACATAAAAACGATCACATTTGCCTTTATGAGCGCTACTGGTTTTATACAAAGTCTAGTTTTTATCGTCTGCGCTAGCATCTATCTTTGTGTAATCGCTCCAAAAATTTTTATCTTTTTATCCATTTGGATCGGTGCGACTCTTTTTATAAATACACTTTTTATGAAAAAAATTCATCTTTATTTTAAACATTCTAGAGTTCAAGATGACGCATTGCAAAAGCACTACGACGATATCGTAGAGGGGCATAGAGAGCTTAGTTTAAACAGGGCAAGGGCAAGTGTCTGCTTTGATGAGTTAAATTTTACAGGCGATAAAAAACGCCAAAATATGGTAAAGGCCGATATTTATCACGCATTAAGCGATAATTTCACAAACATTATGCTTCTTGGCTCAGTTGGTCTTTGTGTATTTTTGTGCGTGGCATTTGACTGGGCGAGCCTGCAAACTGCACTAAGCATTAGCCTAACGATACTATTTTTAAGAGGCTCATTTATGAGTATGGTTAGCTCCATACCAGCCGCACTTAGCGCAAAAGTGAGCCTAGAAAAGATCATGAGCTTAAATCTCAATAAATTTAAGGAAGGCTTTAAATTTGATGATAGCCTAAGTGACGAGTGGCGAAGCATTAGGCTAAAGGATATAAATTTCAACTACACTCACGGCAAATTTTGCCTAAAAGACGTAAATTTAGAGATCAAACGCGGTGAGATAACATTTATTATCGGTAAAAATGGCAGTGGCAAAAGTACGCTTATAAATTTACTTTGTGGCCTTATGCGCCCAAGTAGTGGTGAAATTTACCTTGATAGCACAAAGATAGATGAAGGAAATTTACAAAGCTATCAGGCAAAGATTAGCGCTATTTTTGCCGATTTTTATCTATTTTCGCAAACGCTTTCTCATAATGGCTTTGCCAGCCAAAGCGAAATAGACGAGCTTTTAGCCTTACTTGAGATCGACAAAAAAGTAAGTGTCATAGATAATAAGCTTAGCACCACGCAACTCTCAACCGGTCAGCGAAAGCGCCTAAGTCTTTTAATAGCTATTTTAGAGCACCGCTCTATCCTTATCCTAGATGAATGGGCGGCCGATCAAGATCCGCTCTTTAAACGAAAATTTTATAAAGAAATTTTGCCGTTTTTACAAAGTAAGGGCATCAGCATAATCGCTGTTAGCCACGATGATAGCTACTTTGATGTAGCAACTAGGATCATCTTGGTAAAAGATGGCTTTGTGCGTGAGCTAGACGAGAGCGAGCGAATAAGTGCCGCAAAAGATGCAGTTGAGAAGATAAAATAGGAGTAATTTTTACACAAAAGCACAATACTCACCCTACTCTTAAGCCGTTTCAAGCTCAAATAAATTTAAATTTAGTAGAATCTTAAAAATTAAAAAAGGCAAAGTATGTCACATTCAGAGCTTGAAAGTACCTATTTTGGTGCATTTATCATACTTTTACTAGCGACTTGTTCATTTTGTTTAATAACATTCTTATCTTCAAAAATAAGTAAAAAATTAGCCAACCGCAATACCCAGCGTCTAAAACTTGGCTTTTATGAGTGTGGTCCAACCACCGTAAAACAGCCAAACAAGATAAATATCCACTACTTTTTTTATGGAATTTTATTTATTTTGTTTGATGTTGAGGTCATTTTTATGTATCCGTGGGCGGTGGATTTTAGGCTACTTGGAATTTTTGGACTAATCGAAATGTTGCTTTTTGTGGCGATTTTACTTATCGGCTTTGCTTATGCTTGGCAAAAAGGAGTCTTTAAATGGCAAAGCATCAGATAAACTACGCTGCAAATGGCGGCTTGCCAGTAGTTTTAACAACCGTTGATAAGCTAGTTCAATGGGGCAGGAGCAACTCGCTTTGGGCTCTTAGCTACGGGCTTGCTTGCTGTGCGATCGAGATGATGGCAAGTGGCGCTAGCAGATATGACTTTGATAGATTTGGCACCATTTTTAGGGCAAGTCCAAGACACTCAGAGGTGATGATTATAGCTGGCACGCTAACTAAAAAACACGCTGAGTTTACAAGACGTCTTTACGACCAGATGCCTGAGCCAAAATGGGTCATCTCGATGGGTAGCTGCGCGAACACTGGCGGCATGTTTAATACCTACTCTACCGTTCAAGGCGTAGATAGGATAATACCTGTTGATATCTACATCCCAGGCTGTGCCCCACGTCCAGAGACGCTTCAATACGCACTTATGATGCTTCAAAAAAAGATAAGAAAGCAAAGTGCATTTAGGGCGCAAAAGCCAAGAAAGCTTGAGATATGAGAGAGTATAAGCCAAAGAATGATCTGCAAAAAAAGCAGTATTACAAAGAAAAATTTTATATAGAAAAGCAGACGCCAAAAGATGAGGCAAGAGGTTCTAAATTTGATGAAGAGCTAGCCATCTTAGAGCAAAACGGAGTAGAAATTTTATCTAGCTATGTGGAGTTTGATCAGCTTGTAATTTATGTAAATTCTAGTGAAAATTTTAAAGCTCTTAAGACACTAAAAAGCTTTGGTTACGAACAGCTTAGCGAGCTTGCAGCACTTGATTTCACAAGTCAAAAAGGCGGATATGAAGTTTTTTATCAATTGCTTAGTATCAGTAAAAATAGACGCGTCCGCGTAAAATGCTTTGTAAAAAAGGATGAAATGCTAAAAAGCGTTTGCGAGCTTTATAAAAGCGCGAACTGGGCTGAGCGCGAGATGTATGATTTAAGCGGCGTTCTCATTAAAGATCATCCAAATTTAAAACGTCTCATCATGCCTGATGACTGGCACTCACACCCGCTCTTAAGGAGCTATCCGCTAGTGGGCGACGAGGCTGCTAAATGGTACGAGGTGGATAAAATTTTTGGAAGCGAGTTTAGAGAGCAAATTGGCGAAGAGAACCGCGATCCAGCATATGTGGATGAGAAAGATACCTTTGGATTTTCAAGAGTATTTAGCGAAGAGTACGAGTATCAAGAAGATGGCGGCGTAAAATTTGTCAAAAAGGCTAAATTTAACCAAAGCCAGATAGTAAAGGAAAGACCTTGAGTCAGTCACCAAACCGCTTAAAACCATTTTTTGAAAATTTAGAATTTGAGCAAAATGATGGCAAGATGATACTAAATTTTGGCCCACAGCACCCAAGTGCACACGGACAGCTAAAGCTTGTGCTAGAGCTTGACGGCGAAAAGGTGGTGCGAGCGCTGCCAGAGGTTGGCTTTATGCACCGAGGCGTTGAAAAGATGGCTGAAAATATGACCTATCAGGAGTTTATCCCAGTAACTGACAGGGTGGACTACATAGCATCGAGCGCTAATAACTACGCATTTTGCGCCGCTGTGGAGAAGCTTTGCGCTATCGAAGTGCCTCGCCGTGCGCAGATCATTAGAGTTATGCTTTTGGAGCTAAATCGTATCAGCTCGCACCTTTTATTTTTAGCTACACACGCCCTTGACGTGGGGGCTATGAGCGTATTTTTATACGCATTTAGAGAGCGCGAATACGTCCTTGATCTCATAGAAAAATACTGCGGCGCAAGGCTAACTCATAGCTCGATAAGGATCGGTGGCGTGCCGCTTGATCTGCCTGATGGCTGGTGCGAGGAGCTGCTTAAATTTTGCGAGAAATTTCCAAGCGACATCACGCTTTATGAAGATCTGCTAAGTGAAAATAGAATTTGGCAAGCAAGACTTGTTGATGTGGGCGTAATTAGCAAAGAGCTAGCCCTTAGTAGCGGCTGCTCTGGCGTCATGCTAAGAGCAAGCGGGATCGCACGTGATATAAGAAAAGAAGAGTCTTATCTCATCTACGACGAGTTAGAATTTGACGTACCTTACGCCACTAAAGGCGACTGCTACGCAAGGTATCTGCTTTACATGAAAGAGATGCGTGAGTGCGTGAAAATTTTAAAGCAGTGCGTTAGCAAGTATCAGACAAGCAGCCCCGCTATCATCGCCGACGCGCCAGATTACGTGAGCGCTTCAAAAGAGCAGATAATGAGCCAAAACTACTCACTAATGCAACATTTTGTGCTAATAACTCAGGGACTAAAGCCTCCAAAAGGTGAAATTTATTTTGCTAGCGAGTCGCCAAAGGGCGAGCTTGGAATTTATATAAACTCGGACGGCAGTGCAAGCCCATACCGCCTAAAAATTCGCACGCCAAGCTTTTGGCACTGCGCTATTTACGAAGATTTATTAGTAGGTCAGTACGTTGCTGACGTCGCTACGATAATTGGTAGCACAAATATCATCTTAGGCGAGGTCGATAGATGAGAAGGGTCGATCTTAGGCACTTAAAGAGTGAGTTTTTGAGCGCTCTTGGACAGCAGATAAAGGCTGGCGAGCCTGGCGAAGTGATTATATTTTTATTTGAGATAGGCGATTTTAGTGGTGTGACAAAGGCTGTAAATTTAGCCTATAATCTAAACTGCGAAGTGATGAACTCGCTTAAATTTAACCAAGTTGATTGGGTATTAACCATAAAAAAGGGCAAGATATGAAATTTAATGATTTAATAGCAGGCAAAAGCTTAAGCATCGCAAATTTACTAAGCTTGAGCGACAAAAGTTTAGCAAAAAAGATAAAAGAGCACGAGTTTAAATACATCTCTTGCATCGAAGATAGCGAGCTTGGCGGCGAAAATTTAATCCGCTGCGAAATAGGCTCAATAAGCTATGTCTTAGCTCTTCTTTGCAAATACGCAAATTTGTCTTGCGATGAGTTTTTTAGCGAGCTTGATGATGGGCTGATAAGCGGCGAGTGCAATGTTGGTGAAGAGGAATTTGAAGAGCTAGGCGAGTGGATAAAGGATGTTAAAAACATCGTTATTGATGATTCATTTTTTACTCATCCAGATAAAGATGCGATCTTTTGGCTACTTGAAATTTTAGGCAAAAATGTTGTTTTGGCTGGTGGTTGCAGGAAAGAATTTAATGATTATCACAAAATAGACGAGCTAAAAGAGCTTGAAAATTTTGACGGAGCGGTCGTTTATCTAAACAAAAACGCAAGCGATGAGATCGTAGGCGGCGTGCAATTTGGCATCGTAGCAAAGGCAAAAGATGGCGATATACTAGAACTTAAAGCAAAAGATTTTAGCGTGAGGGCAAAATTTAAACTAGACCATTCGCTAAAAGGTACAGTTGCGATATTTGGCGCAAAAGAGTTTGATGGATACGCATTTAAACAAGTAGTAGTCAGTAAATGAAAATAAGCATAAATGATCAAATTTTAGAAGCAGATGAGGGCGAGAGCATCCTAAATATCGCAAGAGCAAATGGAATTTATATCCCAGCTCTTTGCTATCTTAGCGGCTGCTCACCAACTCTTGCTTGTAGGCTTTGCATGGTCGAGGCAAATGGCAAAGTAGTTTATAGCTGTAATGCCAAAGCAAAAGAGGATATGCAAATTTATACAAACACGCCAGAAATCGTTGCCGAGCGAAATGCGATCATGCAGACTTACTGCGTAAATCATCCGATTCAATGTGGCGTTTGTGACAAAAGTGGCGAATGCGAACTACAAAATTTAACCACGCATCTAAAAGTAAATGAACAAAAATTTGCCATCGCTGACACGCACAAACCACATAAAAAATGGGGGCTAATCAACTACGATCCAGCTCTTTGCATAGTCTGCGAAAGATGTGTCACTGTTTGCAAAGACAGGATCGGTGAGAGTGCGCTAAAGACCGTACCAAGGGGCGTTGAGGTACCAAAAGAGCTAAAAGAGAGTATGCCAAAAGATGCCTACGCAGTTTTTAGCAAGATGCAAAAAAGCTTAATAGGTCCAAGCGTGGGCGAGAGTCTTGACTGCTCATTTTGTGGCGAGTGTATCAGCGTTTGTCCTACTGGAGCACTTATTAGTTCGCATTTTCAATATAGCACAAATATCTGGGAGCTAAACCCTATCCCAGCAGCAAATCCACACCAAAGTGATTGCGAGCTAATTTACTATGACATAAAAGAAAAGAGCACTAGCGATAGAAGTAAGCAAATTTACCGCGTCAGCAATGATTTTACATTTGGCGAGATAAGTGGAGCAGCTAGGTTTGGCTATGACTTTCACAACGAGCTTGCCTGTAAGAATGAAGAGAAATTTAAAGAGATTGTTTTAAATATTAAAAATGGTGCGATCAAAAATATAAAATTTAATAGCTTCATCACGAACGAAGAGGCCCTTATTTTAGAGCGTTTAAGAGAGAAATTTGATCTAAATTTAATAAATAATGAGGCGCTAAATTATCAAAAATTTTTAAATAAATTTAGCGAAATTAGTGGGCTTAGCTCGTATAACGCAGACTATGAAGATATTAAAAATAGCGATTTTATCATCACTGCTGGTAGTTTCTTAAGGCATGAGAGTCCAGTGACAAGCTTTAAGTTAAATAATGCTTTAAAAATGAATAAGGCAGCTGGAATTTACTTTCATCACATAGCCGATGAGATCGTTAAAAAATATTCTAAAAATTTTATCTATGTAGCGCATGAAGCTGGGGAGCTGGAGCAAATTTTACTTTTTATACTTAAAAACTGGGGTGAAAATTTACCTAGCGCACTTACATCAAAACTTGAAAATTTTGATGAAAATTTTGGCTTAGATGTACCGGCTTTAAGTGAGGGCAAAAGCAAATTTACGCTCATTTTAGGAAGCGATTTTTATACGGACGAAAATGCGAATTTACTAGCCGCACTTACTGGAGTGATCTCAAGAGCTACGCCGTTTCGTGTGATGCTAATTCCACCACGCACAAACTCACTTGGCGTTGCTAAAATTTGCACTCTTGCAAGCGAGAAAAAGTCTGGTAAGACGCTTGGCTATAACGAAAATGGTGATTATAAATTTAGCATTTTTGAAGGCGACATCGATGCTAGCGCACTAAATCAGCAAGAAGGAACATTTACAAGCATAAATAACGCCCTAGTGCTAACAAATGTGGCGATACCGCACAAAGGTTATTTTCTAAACGATATCGCAAATGCACTTGGACTAATGGCTAAAGATACGATTGATTACACACCAAATTTACCAAAAGAAAAGGGTTATAAAGGCATTAAATTTGATGATTTAGAAAATTTTTACGCAAACGACGGCACAAGTCACAGAGGCTACAAGCTTGAAATTTCAAATTTTATACCAAATGATGATATAGAGCCACTTTTAAAAGATAGTAAGAGTATAAATTCAAAAGATGATGAGGCACTTATAAATCTTGCAAATCCTATAAATTTGCCATCATTTTTTGCAAACTATGCCACGCAAACAGCCAAAAGAGCGAAGCTTTATGCAAGTAGCGAATTTATGACTAAATTTGAAATTTCACAAAATGAAGCGATTATTTTAGAAAAAGATGGGCACAAGCTTGCCATTTGCGTGGAGCTTGATAGCGAACTTGGCGGAGTTGGTGCGTATTTAGGTGATTATGATGACAAACTTGATGTAAACGTTATATTTAATGGCAAAAGCTACGCCGCAGTTAAAATCACAAAGGCAAAAGATGAGTGAAACACTATTTTTTGTGCTAAGCACTATCATGAAAGCCGTGGTCATCTTAGCCGTCATGGCAAGCCTTGCAGGACTTGCGACTTATGCTGAGAGAAAGGTACTAGCCTACATGCAGCGCCGCGTTGGGCCTGATATGGTTGGACCTGCTGGGATTTTACAGATAGTAGCTGACATGATAAAACTCTTTACAAAAGAGGACATCGTGCCAGCAAATACGAATAAATTTATCTTTTTAATAGCTCCACTAATATCAGCCATCGCCGCATTTGCAGCGCTTGCACCTGTGCCGTTTTTGCCTGAGTTTGAAATTTTTGGACATACATTACGTCCGATTCTCTCAGATATAAATGTTGGTATTTTATACATCGCTGGTGTTGCTTCAGTTTGCGTCTTTTCTCCACTTGCAGCAGGTCTTGCAAGCTATAATAAATTTGCATTAATTAGCGCGGCTCGCGCGGTAGTCTCACTTCTTAGTTTCGAAATAGTAGCTGGCATGGCTCTTTTAAGCGTCGTAATGGTAACTAGCTCACTCTCACTTGTGGATATAAACAACTATCAAAAAGGAATTTTTGGCTGGCTTATATTTAAGCAGCCACTTGCCTTTTTGCTCTTTTTAATAGCAAGCTTTGTGGAGTGCAATAGAACGCCATTTTGCTTAATAGAAAACGAAACAGAAATAGTAGCAGGCTATGGCACCGAGTATAGCGGCATGAGATGGGCGATGTTTTTCATCGGCGAATACACAAATATGATCGCTGCTAGCATCATCATTACGATTTTATTTTTAGGTGGATTTAACGAATTTTTATTTATCCCAGGTGCTTTGATGATCATCTTAAAATCAAGCATTGTCTTTTTCTTTTTTATTTGGGTAAGGGCTTCATGGGCACATTTAAGAGTTGATCAGTTAAGTACATTTTGCTGGAAAATTTTGCTTCCGCTTGGAATTTTAAATATCGTAATCACTGGCTTTATGCTACTAATCTAAGGCGAAAAATGAGTGAGAAAAAATATATTTTAATAGATGAAAAGTTAAAGCCAAAGAGCGCGTTTGATAAATTTAAGCACTTCATCGTTGCCACATTTAAGCCTGATCTTTTGATCGGACTAAAAGTCACGATAAAGCAGATGCTCTTTAGCAAGTCGCATACTTTAAAATACCCTATGCAAAAGATGGAGCTAAATGCTAGATATAGGGGTATTCACAAGCTTTTAAAATTTGTTGAAAGTGAAAATGAACGTTGCATTGGGTGCGGGCTATGTGAGAAAATTTGCGTTAGCAACTGTATTTCGATGAAGACTTCACTTGGTGAAGATGGCCGCAAAAAGGTCGCAAGCTACTCAATAAATTTAAGTAGATGCGTGTATTGTGGATTTTGTGCTGATGTTTGCCCTGAGCTTGCGATAGTATGTGGCACGGAGTATGAGGTCGCAAGTGAACATAGAGCTATTTTTGGCACGAAAGATGAGTTTTTAACAAAAGATAAATTTTTAAAAGATCAAAGCGAATTTGAAGGCTATGGCGCACTTGCTAAAAATTCTGACAGCTTGGTCAAAAAGACGCCAAATGCATTTATAAGCGAGAGTGAAAATGAGACAAAAGTGGTGAGCGATATAAATTTACAAAGAGTAAAAAATGTATGAGAGCTTTGCATTTTATCTTTTAGTGCCTTGATTCTGGTGAGCTTTTCTTTTAGCGTATTTTGTAAAAACGCATTAAACGCGGTCTCAGCTTTAGCTGCTGGCATGGTCTTTATCTCGGCTATATTTTTCTTGCTTGGAGCGGAATTTTTGGGTGTAGTACAGATAATAGTCTACACAGGCGCTGTGGTCGTTTTATATGCATTTGCGATGATGTTTTTTGATAGTAGCAAAGAGTGTGAACCAAAAAGTAGTAAAAGGGCAAAGATTATTGTCTATCTTTTAAGTAGCTTTGTAGCGCTGCTTTTGATATTTATATTTTTAGCGTCTATTTATAGCGTTAAGCTTGAGAGTTTAAATCCAGTGGTTGGTGAGCTTGGCAATATCGAGGCTATTGGAATTTTACTTTTTAGTAGGTATTTGATCGCTTTTGAGATGTGTGCCGTAATGCTTCTTGTTGCGATGGTTGCTGGCATCATCTTGATACACAAAGATATGAATAGCCAAAGCAGCCTAGAGGAGATACTATGATAGGTCTTACACATTACCTCATCCTAGCAAGCCTAGTCTTTGTAATAGGGCTAATTGGCATAATGCGAAGAAGAAATTTGATCATGCTATTTTTTTCAAGTGAAATTTTACTAAACTCAGCAAACATCGCCCTGGCTGCTATTTCAAAGTATTACTTTGACCTAACAGGCCAGATAGTTGCATTTTTTATAGTGGCTATCGCTGCTAGCGAGGTCGCCGTGGGGTTAGGGCTACTCGTGCTTTGGTACAAAAAGACTGGCAGCATCAGCCTAGAGTCAATGACAAATATGAAAGGCTAAGGGATGATTTTATTTTGTATTTCGCTATTTTTTCCACTTCTTAGCTTTATCGTTTCTGGACTTTTTTCACATAGCAGTAAAAATTTACTAATTGGTGTTTTTTGTTCACTTCTCATGATTATTAGCACCACCGCTTCACTTATGCTAGCAGCCAGTCTTGGCATAGATGAACCGCTAAATTTATCACTAAAAGAATTTATAAATTTTGGTGGTCTGGATTTAAATTTTGGCTTCTATCTTGACGCCATTAGCCTTGTTATGCTTAGCACTGTGGGTGTGGTGGCCAGTGTAGTGCATATATATTCCATTGGCTACATGAAAGATGACGCAAGCTTTAACCGCTTTTTTAGCTATTTAGGACTCTTTGTATTTTGCATGAACGTCCTTGTATCAAGTGATAATTTTATAGGACTTTTCATCGGCTGGGAGGGTGTTGGACTTTGCTCGTGGCTACTCATTGGCTTTTGGTATAAAAGAGCTAGTGCAAATATCGCTGCAAACGAAGCCTTTATAATGAATAGAGTCGCTGACCTTGCGATGCTTGTTGGCATTTTTTATATATTTTATAGCTTTGGCTCACTTAAATTTAGCGAGGTTTTTACCGCTAGAAACGATTTTAGCGGGCTAAATTTAGGCATCATTGCAACACTTCTTTTTATAGGCGCCATGGGTAAAAGCGCACAGTTTCCATTTCACACCTGGCTTGCAAACGCTATGGAGGGGCCAACTCCAGTTTCTGCACTCATCCACGCAGCAACCATGGTAACAGCTGGCGTCTATCTAGTGATACGTGCAAATTTCATCTTTACAAATGTGTCAGAAGTCTCGCACTTTATAGCCTGCCTTGGCGCTTTTGTGGCGATATTTGCCGCTAGCATTGCACTAGTACATAACGACCTTAAAAAAATAGTCGCCTACTCGACGCTTTCGCAGCTTGGATATATGTTTGTAGCTGCTGGTCTTGGCGCTTATAAGATCGCGCTTTTTCACCTTGTCACGCACGCATTTTTCAAATCACTTCTATTTTTATGCGCTGGCAACGTTATGCACGCGATGAATGACGAGTTAAATATCAAAAAAATGGGTGGGCTTTATAAATTTATGAAGCCAACTGCGCTTCTTTCTATCATCGCAAGCTGCGCACTATCTGGCTTTTATCCATTTGCTGGCTTTTTCTCTAAAGATAAAATTTTAGAAGTCACCTTTAGTGAAAATAAATTTTTATGGATCATTTTGCTCTTTGGTGCCGTACTTACGGCATTTTATAGCTTTAGGCTCGTTATGCTCGTCTTTTTCACAAAGCCAAAGAGCGAGAAACACGTTCATGAAGCTAAAAACTATATGCTAGCTGGCATGGGCATGCTTGGAATTCTCTCAGTCATAAGTGGCTTTTTTTGGAGTAACTTTAGTGAGTTTTTAGAAAAAAGCTTAAAAGATTTTTCACTAAATTTATCTCACAGTAGTGAAATTTTTTTACTTATTTTAACACTTAGTCTGGTGCTAGCAAGCGCTGGCTTTGCAGTATTTGCCTATAAAAAAGAAATTTTTAAAGAGAATATTTGTGAGAATAAAGCTTACAAAATTTTGCAAAATGCCTACTTTATACCAAAATTTTATGAGAAATTTTTTATAAATGGCTACATTTTGATCTCACAAATTTGTAAAAAGATTGATGAGATGATAATCGATCATAGTGTCGATCTAGTCGCAATGGCGCTAAATAAATTTGCATTTTTAGCAAACAAAATGCAAAGTGGCGACTTAAGCATTATGCTTAGGTTTATGGTCGCAGGATTTGCCTTGCTTTTAAGCTTTATATTTTTATTAAACGGAGCCAAATAATGCTAAGTGTAATCATATTTTTCCCTGCAATAAGCGCGATACTTGGCTTTTTAATAGAAAATAAAAGCATCAAATTTTATGGAGCAAGCATCGCTCTCATAGAGCTTTTACTAGCCATTTTTATCTGCGTCAATGTTGATTTTCAGGGTTATGACTTTGTTTTAACACATCAAGTCTCACTCATACCAAGCCTAAATATCAGCTATTTTGTGGGCATCGATACCATTTCGCTAGCACTTATCGTACTTAGTGCATTTATGAGCTTCATCTCTATCGTGGCACTTAGCGATGATGGAAATTTAAAGCATCTAATTATTAGCGTGCTATTTTTAGAGAGCACGATGATGGGCGTCTTTAGCGCGCTTGATATGATCTTGTTTTACAGCTTTTGGGAGCTTAGCCTCATACCGCTACTTTACATCATCGGCGCATTTGGCAGTAAAAATAGAATTTATGCTGCGATTAAATTTTTCATCTATACATTTTTAGGCTCTGTCTTTATGCTAGTAGCGATCATCTTTATCGGCTATTTGTGCTATCAAAAAAGCGGCGTCTTTAGCTTTAGCTTGCTTGACTGGTACAAGCTTAGTATCGGGCAAAGCGCTCAAATTTGGCTATTTTTAGCGTTTTTCTTTGCCTTTGGTGTGAAAACTCCATTATTTCCATTTCATACGTGGCTACCTTACGCGCACGGACAGGCTCCGACTATCGGCTCGGTGCTGCTTGCTAGCGTGCTTTTAAAGATGGGCACTTACGGCTTTGTGAGATTTTCACTACCGCTTTTTCCAGACGCGAGCCTACTTTTAAGTGGCTTTGTCTGCGTCATAGCCATCATTATGATCATCTACGCAGCCCTCGTTGCCTACGCACAAAGCGACATAAAGCAAGTGATCGCTTATAGCTCCATTTCACACATGGGCGTCATCATGCTTGGCATTTTTTCACTAAATTTAATAGGCCTTGGTGGCTCAATATTTTTGATGATAAGCCACGGCATCGTTAGTGGTGCGCTATTTTTGTTAGTTGGCGTCATCTATGAGAGGGCTCACACCAAAGAAATTTGCGAATTTGGTGGCCTTGCCAAGGTCATGCCAAAGTACGCGCTCATATTTTTTATAGCAACGCTTGCAAGTATCGGCCTACCTCTAACGATTGGCTTTGTTGGCGAGTTTTTGAGCCTGCTTGGCGTCTTTAAGCTAAACAAGCTCTTTGCGCTACTTGGTGGCTTTAGCATCATCGTGGGCGCTGTTTATATGCTAGTGCTTTATAAAAGGGTATTTTTTGGCGAGTGTAAGGAGAAAAATTTAAGCCTAAAAGATCTAAATTTCAAAGAGCTAGCCGCTCTTGTGCCACTTTGCTTGCTTATCATCACTCTTGGTGTTGCTCCAAATTTAATACTAAAGCCGCTTGAGCCAAGCGCGCAAAATATCATAAGCAAAATGCAAACTAGAGCTGTAAATAGCGACACAAAGGATAAGATTTTATCTTTAAATGGCGGGAGCAAACTATGAACGAAATAGCCTTTTTAGACCTTAAAGAAATTTCTTTATCTTCGGTTGCTCCGATGCTTAGCATGATAATTTTTGCGCTTTTTATCTTAATCGTTGGCACCATAAAAAAAGATCTTTCAAGAAATTTCTACTGCGTATTTTGTATTATCGCAATATTTGTAAATTTAGGTCTAATACTTGATTTTAACGGTCTTAGCCTTAGCTTTTGGGATATGCTTTTAGTTGATGGCGTTTCGGTCATCTCTCAAGTCATCATCCTAATCGCCTCAGCCCTTTTTATCCCGCTCGCACTTAGCACAAAAGAGTATTTTGAGTACAAAATTTACGAGTATTACGCTCTATTTTTGTTTATGATCGCTGGATTTTTATTTATGGTGAGCTCAAGCAACCTACTCATTATATTTTTGGGCCTTGAGATCAGCTCACTTTGCCTCTACACCCTAATAGCCCTTCACAACAAGGCAAAAAGCATCGAGCTGCCATTAAATACTTTGCTATGGGCTCGCTCTCGGCTGGCTTTTTTGCGATGGCAATAGCGATGTTTTATCTAGCGACAAACTCAATAGGCATCGCTCGTATCGGCATTGTGATAAAAGATCTTAGCCTAAATCAAAATTTGATCATTTTATTAGGCTGCGTTTTCATCGCTTCAGCCATTGGCTTTAAGCTCTCACTCATACCATTTCACACATGGATCCCAGACGTTTATGAAGGCTCAAATGCCCCACTTGCTGGCTATATGTCGATCGTGCCAAAGGTGGCAGCTTTTATCGTTGCGTTAAGAATTTTTGCGATGCTTGAAGACTCACAAATTTCATGGATAAAAGATATGCTCTACATCATCGCCGTGCTTACGATGAGCCTTGCAAATATCATGGCACTAGTACAAAAGGACGTAAAAAGAATGCTCGCCTTTAGCTCCATAGCTCACGCTGGTGTCGTGCTTTGTGCACTTGTGGCAAATTCTCACGAGGCAAATGTCGCCTTGTTTTTTTACTGGATCATGTTTTTGTTTGCAAATTTGGGTGCATTTTCTATGCTCTGGGTGGCAAGGTGCGACGATGTGGTCTGCTGGGATAAGCGTTTAAGCACCCATTTGAGAAATTTTCAGGGCTTATAAAAATTTTACCAAGCTACGCAGTTATAATGGGAATTTTCATGATCGCCCTTGCTGGTATACCGCCTTTTAGCGTCTTTTGGGGCAAGATGGTACTTATCTCATCGCTCATAAAGTCTGATTACGTCGTGCTTAGCGTTATAATCATGATAAATTCTGCCATTGCGATTTATTACTATTTAAAGCTAATCGTCTTTATGTTTTTAAAAGAGCCGATCGTAAAAGATAAAAATCTCTACACTGCAAATATCTCGATGGCATTAAAAGTAATTGTTGGCATTGCGGTAGCTGGAACGGCCTTTTCGTTTTTATTTTCTGGAGCGATTTTGGAATTTATTGAGCATTTTGTCTTTGCTTCAGGATTTTAGAAAATTTAACTATAATTGCGGCATGAAAAAGCTCTTAATTATTTTATTTTTTCCGCTTTATCTAACCGCTTTTAATCTTAGCCTAAATAGCGGCGCAAATGGCGATAAACCCTATAGCGTCCTTCAGCTAAGCGATGAGCAAGAATTTGAATGCGTGGAACAAATTTTAGCTTACGATACCAAACGCTATGTCTGCATGCTAGATAATGAAATTTTGCCAAAAATTGAAGATACGACACTGCCATTAATGGATATAAAATATAAAAAGCAAGATGGCAAACTTTTTATCGTCATAATGCCAAAAGCACCGTCAAAACTACTAAATATAAAAACTGAGCTTTATAATAGCCAAAACGTACAAGATAGCCCAAAAACAACCATTTCAAAACACTTTAGCATAATCATAGATACTTCGCTCAGTGAAAATAGCAAGAGAAAGTCTGGGCTAAATTTTAAACCTGATTTTAAAGATATGCTAAATCCTAGTATCGGAGCGCTTGATCTTAATAAAGCCCCTATTGCTGGGCTTGATAGTAATGACATTGATATCTACATAAGCATAAAACGAGCTTATGAAAAGGGCGCTTATGAAAATGTAGTAAAAGATACTCAAACAGCGATAAAAAGGCATCCAAATAGCCTTTTTTCAAGTGAATTTTTACTATTTCGTCTAAGGGCTCTTGATAAAATTTTTGAGATAAAAAATGAGTTTGAAGAGATCGAGCCAAAAGATATCGTAAGTGAAGGTAGGGCTTGGATTAGAAAATTCCCATCTGATGAAAACTATCCAGAGGTGCTCTACCTAATCGCTAGAGCCTACCTAAAAGATAGCATCGCAAGTGATGCAAAATATATGCTTGATATCTTAAACGAAGAGCACGCAAACTCAAAATTTACGAAACTTGCAGCGCTTGATTATGCTGATTATCTCTACAAGATAGGCAGACAAAAAGAGGCGCTAAAAGACTATGAAAAGGTGCTTTACTCCACAAACGACATCGACCTTGCAAGTAGAGCAGCACTAAGCCTAGCTGATGCAAATATTGATAAAGAAAAATTTGATGAAGCAAAGAAATTTATACTAAAAATCGCAAATGCGAATGAAAAATTTTTTATGAATAACCCAACAAAGTCGATGAATCTTGCAACTACATTTGCAAGTAAAGATATGCCTGATGTGGCTGCTAAAATTTATGAAATTTTGATAAACAATAGCGATAGGACGAAAGATTTTTATGAAGTTGCTTTAAAAAATTTAGCACTAAATCTAGCCAAAACAAAAGATGAGAAAAAAGCATACGAATACTTAAATAAGTATGAGACAGAGTTTAAATATGGTGATTATATCGATGAAGTCACTAAAGCAAAAGATGGATTATTCTTTGAAGAAAAAGATAAAAATGCCACTGCACTTCATGCTAGATATAAAGAGCTAATTGAAAAATATGCCGGGACAAATATTAGCCAAAAGGCTCTAATAAGCGAGCTTGAGCTGGATATTAAAGAGCGCAAATTCTCCGATGCACTATCTTACAAAACCATGGCAAAAGATGGAAATTTAAGCAGGGCAATGGAGCTGATAAATGAGGCTGCACTAGAGCTTACAAAAGAGTATTTTATAAAAGATGATTGCACGGCTGTTATAAATTTACTTGAAAACTACTATATAAATAAAATCTCATTACCACAATTTAAGCTTTTTAACTGCTACTTTAGAACGGCTCGCTACAATGATGCACTTGAGCTCGCAAAAGCTCATGCAAAAGATGAAAATTTAGAAGATAGGGTCGAGTGGCTTGTAAATTTGAGCAAAATTTTATATAAAAATAAAGACTACGAGCATGCGATCATTGCCGCAAATGACGCGCTTTCACTTGGCTCATCAGTCGAATACTCAGATCCAACACCATCTCTTTTTGACAGGTTTTACTCATTGCTTGCATAAAACGCTTTACGGAGGCGATCTCAACTATTAGTGCTATCGAACAGCTAAGAGGCCAAGACTTTAAGATTATCGAAGCATATACAGCTATAAGTGACTACGCGATAAAAAGTAATGACTACGCTATCGCTACAACGTATGCTAAAAAAGCTCTTGAGCTACAAACAAAAGCCAAGATAAATACCTTTTCGCCAAAGATAAATTTTAACTATTCAGAAGCTTCACTAAAGACAGATAACCTAGGTGAGGCGCTTGACGAGGCGAAATTTATACTGAACATGAAGCTTGAGCCAGAAGACCGCTTACACGCTTTAAATTTGATAAGTGAAATTTATATAAGACAAAGGCAGTTTAAATTGGCTAGGCCTTATTTAAATGAGTGCTTTGACTCAAATTTTGTAAGCCCGTATAAAGATGCTTGCAAAGCTAAGCTTGACATGATAGGCAAAAACTAAATACAAAGAAATGGCTTACTTTGCTAGTTTTATATTTGAGCTTAAATTTTAACCTTTATTTTTGCTATTTAAGTTGAGCTTTCTTTATAATTGCGTCTTTAATATTTTTACATTGCCACTAAATGCTCTTTATATTATAAAAGAGCTATATTTTATCGTAAGCTTTAATGATTTTTAACGCACGAGCCCTGGTATGATCTTTAAATTTTAAGTACCTTTCTTTATTAACAAATGTAGGCTGCTTTGCGTTTTATAAGCTTAAAAATTAAAAATGTTTAATGATTTTTGCCCAATAGATCAAAGCAAAAACAACTTGCAACGCTCTGTAATCACGTTTCTATGATATACTTTTATTATATTTATAAAGATTTTTTAGCTTAATTGTAAAATAGCTTCTAAAATTTATCACTTACTACACACTAATTAAACAACAATATAAAAATTAATTTTTACTTTTTTTAATAGCAATTTACTAAGCAAATCAGTATACATTTTTAAGAAATTTTTCTAGAATAAAATATTCTGTTTAATAAATTAAAAAGTAATGAGGATTAGAAAAATGGTGACCCATACGAGACTCGAACTCGTGTTACCAACGTGAGAGGCTGGTGTCCTAACCGCTAGACGAATGGGCCAAAATGGATGGTGCCCCGTGTAGGCCTCGAACCTACGACCCCATCATTAAGAGTGATATGCTCTACCAACTGAGCTAACGAGGCAAGATTAAATAGTAATAATAAATCTTAAAGTGTTATCTTAGAACTTATAATCTTAAAATTTAATTTGACACTCAATAATGGGTGCTTTATGAGACATTACCTTAACCTAAGGTTTAATATATGGCGCAGCGGACGGGGCTCGAAC
>LVWL01000003.1 GCA_002092835.1 Campylobacter concisus
CTCTAAGCTATATGAGGCTGGGAGTTGGGGCTTATTAATAATAATTTAAAAGCTTATTTTAACGCAAATCATCTACTATTTCGTATTTATCGCCACATTTTTTATATACAATTTTTCTAAGTTCGTTGATTTTTTTGCATGTATTTTGCTTCGGATTCGGGACTAGCAAAGCCCTTATAGCTAAATTCTTTTCATTGTTTATAAAAAGACTATTGTATTCTTTCATAATCTCCATCGAGAGCCTTTTTATATCTGGGCAAGATAACAGTTCGTCTGGAAGTTTGCTGTCCCAAGATATTTCATCTTCCTGCTCTACCCATGTTCCGCCATTTATGTTTTCACCAAATTCATCATATATCCAAAATACGCTATCACATGCGAAATCTGTTTGTAAAACTATTTTTAACTTTTTATTCACTCCAAACTCTTTTTTGAACTATCCTGCAAGATTATTGATTTTTTACCAAAAACCACTCATCTTTTTTTACGCCAAATTCAAATTCTGCTTGCCCAAAAGCATCTTCTAAAGTCTCATGATACGTATCTGCCTGCTCTTCTCCAAATTTGTCAAGATAAAGCAAATAATATCCTTCATTGTCACTATACTTGACAATACTTAGTGCAAATGGCTTTGGCAAAAGAGTGTTACCAGAGTAGTGAATTGTTTTTGGCATTTGCCCCAATTGCGCATTGTCCTTTAAATAAATCTTATAAAGCTCTCTCATTTTTGACTATCCCCAATAATTTCTACAGCCGTATTTTCTATTATTTTCCACCACTTTAAGTATAAATTTAGCCTATCAACGCTTGTCATCGCTTCAAATTTGCCGTCATCTAGTTTTATTTAGCACTAGCTTAAAAAATAGTAAATGCAAGAAAGGATTTATAAATTTATTAATTTTTACCAATACTATATTACTAAACTTTATGTTCGGCTATCAAGTTCGCATCTTCATCAAAGTCATTAAGAGAATAGCCTAATAAATTTAGTAAATTTACAGAACTTATAATTATCTTATTCCAAACTTCTGACATTTCATATAAATCTGTATCCGTATTATTATTTTTACAAATAGTATCAAGTTTATTTTTATATTCTTTTATAGCTAGGAGCTCATTATTATCAAATAAGTACTTATTTTCTGGCCTTTGTATAAGTTCTAATGGATTAATTATCTCATTTACTAATTCATCGCCACAAGTATATTTATCAGTAGTAGCATTGTCTATATATTTTTTTTGATACTCAGTAGAAGCTAATTCAAATAGCCTTTCTAATAATATTTTTTTAGTTGATACATTTTTATTTTCCCGTAATAGCATTAAGATTTCCGTAAATTCGATTTTGTTATTTTATTTACCAAGCTCATTGCGGTCTATATTATCTATTGTACTATAATCAAAATCTTTTATTTGATAACCCAAAATATTTAAAAATTTTTCTGCATCTATTTTTAATCCAGCCCATATAGTTGTTCCGTATATATCACCATTTGGCAGGTTGAGTATTTTATTTCGTAATATATTTGCAAATTCTAATTCTCGTTCTGAAAAATTATTTTTGAAACAATCTAATTGTGCTTCTCTACAAAAATTTGCAACCTCTTCAATTAAGTCTTCTGGCGCCACATACTCATAAATAGTAGAATTATCAATATAATGTATTTGATAATCTGTTGAAGCAAGTCTAAACAAAGACTTTGCCAATAATTCCCTTATTTTTCTCATTTTGATTTCCCTTAACAGCATTAAGATTTCCGTAAATTCGATTTTGTTATTTTGTTTACCAGTTTATTTTTCCTACACCATTGTATGTAAAAAACTGTGTGCTAGTATCCTGAGCAGGCTCTAAACCGCAATAATAAAACTTTGTATTTAATGCATTTGCCATTTTCTTGCAAAAATCAATAAAATTTTGTAAGGGAATTTTATTTACTTCATTAAAATCAAAAGATAATGTTAGTTCGTTTTCATTATTATATATTAGAATATATAGTTCAAAAAATTCAAATTTCAATTCAAAAATTTGTGAATTTTTGAATTGAAAATATATATACCCATTTTGTGTTTCATCAAATCTAAAATTTTTATAATTTTCTCTTGATAAATTAGGATAAATAGTGGAATTTACATTTAATACTTCCTCAGAATTTTCTATCAATACTTTTGTTAAATTTAAGCAATTTTCTAATTTTACTTTATCTAATAACAATTCTAATATTTCCATCAATCTATAAAACCTTTAAAATTTACATTTAATTCTAGTCTAACACCACGGCCATCTGGTAATCTTTTTTCCAAAAATGTTATACCTTTACTATTTGTAACTTTCTTAAATTCAATATTAGAATTTAAAATATCTTTCAAATGCTTCATGCCTTGCAAATTCCAAGTATCCATACTACCAGTT
Organism: Campylobacter concisus; assembly: GCA_002092835.1. Classification (NCBI taxonomy): domain Bacteria; kingdom Pseudomonadati; phylum Campylobacterota; class Epsilonproteobacteria; order Campylobacterales; family Campylobacteraceae; genus Campylobacter; species Campylobacter concisus. The sequence goes on from LVWL01000003.1 coordinate 2,411, forward strand.
GTTTTACCCCAAATTTCAGGTTTTCTGCTGAAGTATGCAACTATAACAATTATTACTAGCTATTCATCTAACACTTCTATCCCACTTGGACAAATTTTAGTAAGTGGGTTGTTATATTCTTGCTGACATTTTTTGCACTTTATGACACCTAGTTCTGCACTTAACTGCTCTGCGTTGTAGCAATGCGGACAAACCACGTAACCATCTACTTGTGTATCTACTCCGGTAGCTTTGATACTTGGATCTTGATAGTCGTTAAAGATTTTTCTAAATTCGCTTTTATAAATTTTAAAATCTATAAAACCAGCAAACTCAACTACATAATTTCTGAACGCAAAACAATATCTCTTATCTTTTTCTCTAAAATTTAGTTCATCTTCAAAAATTTCTTGCAAAAGTGGTTAAAAGTTTTCATAATTAAAATTTTCTATACTAAAACCAAATCTTTTTATGATTGCACCGGCAAATTCTCTTGCTTTTATCCAAGTTTTGTTTGAATAAACTAAAGTTTTATTATCTATTTTTTCTATTTCATTCCAAAAATCTATGCCAAAATTTTTATCCATAAATGATTTGAAGTGGCTTATGATTTCTAACTCTCGCTTTGAAAAATATATTTTATTTCTAGGATATAACGCATATTCGCAAGCGTTATATATATCTTGCACCAAGTCTTCTACTGTTTCATATTTATCTGTAGATGGATTAACCAAATACTTATCTTGATGCCATAAAGAAGCTATTCTGCATAAATTTAATAAAAAATATCCCTTTTCTACTAGCATTTTATTTCTCCAAAATAGGATTTCCATAAATTGGTATGTGCGTTTCATTAGCCTTATAGCCACCAATATTTCCAAAATTATCTAAGTAATTTTTATTTTTATCTTGTATTCTTAATATCCAACCAGAATTTGAATTTGTTCCAATTGGGGCTTTTGGATCAGGTCCGTGAATTCTAATTCTTTCAATACCAGCCTCGTCAATAAATCTTATACCATTTCCATTTTTTTGTGCCAACATTTTCCAATCTTTTGGAACTCTTGAAATAATTTCATCCACTGTTGCTCCCTCTAGTTTTGTAAAATCTCCAACCAAATTTGAACTTCCTTGTTTAGCCAATGTGTTAGATGATACAACGACTCCTTTTGAGGTTGCAATCATTGTATTATCTTTATTGTTTAATTTTTGTATACCATTTTTCCCAACCCCATCATTACCACTTTTTCCATTGTGTTTTATATTTGTGTTAGAAGCCGGATTATCTATTTTAGTAACATCACTAGTTACCTCACTAGGCTTTTTGCCAAACCTATCCCAAGCTGCTTTTCCAGCTTTGTTTGTAATAGCACTAGGACCAGTAAGCCCAGCTATAAATTCAAGATCCCTAGCAGTTACACTCTCATAGTCACCTAATACCGTATCTAGTTCGCTTTTCATAAAGCCGTTATAAATAAGCGTATCTGCATTTAAGACGGTATTTGCTATGCCTTTGGC
>LVWL01000004.1 GCA_002092835.1 Campylobacter concisus
TTTTTTATATATAAAGATAATAATCCCTAAAATATATGCATTTTATCAATATATTTTATTATATTTTAATATTATCAGTGATAATATTTGCTCCTGAAATGAATTTAGCAATTTCTCGTCTTTGCATTACTTAAATTCATTTTTCTCCCGACAATATTTAGTGCTAGGAAGTGGTTAGTCTAGCACTTTTTTATTCTGCAAAATTTATTAGCGTTGGTCGTACTATCTTCGTATAATCTTTTGTATTTAAAATGATCGATCTATCAAGTAGTCCCGCATTAAATGCGATCTCATCGTTTCTTTGTAGCAACCTTTCATCAACTACGATGTGTAAATTTTTATGAAAGCTAAATGGTGGTACTGAACCAAAAACACAATCTGTCAATGCAAAAACCTCATCTGGACTAGCTAGGCTTGCTCTTTTACCGTCAAATTTTTGTGTCAAAATATCAAGATTTGCCTGCATATCGGCTGGCAAAATAGCCAAGACATAAGCTTTACCAGCCTTCATCGCTGGCTTTTCATCGCTTAGCAAATAATCATTTAGCACATTTTCATCTTTAAAAATTTGCCAAAATCTCTCCTCATCCACCCCTTTTATAGAGCAAACCAGAGCCTTTGCGCCTTGGCTCATCTTTGTTCCCCTAAGTTTTGCCACCTCTTCTGAAGTGGTCGCACTCTCATGATTTAGAACTTTAAATTTGGCTTCATTTTTGCTAAGAAGCTCATATATCTTATTAAAAATTTGCTCAGACACAGCTCTTTCCTTTAGATAAATTTTAGTTAAAATTATACCGCTAAAACCAAAAAAGGGCAGGAAAATGCAGATAAATTTAGATGATATAAAGATCGAGCCAAGCTGGAAAGAGGTGCTAAAAGATGAGTTTTTGAGTGAAAATTTCGCACGTATCAAAGAAAATTTCTTAAAAGCAAAGAGTGCTGGCACCGTCTATCCACCAAGTGCGCTTATATTTAATGCATTTAACCTAACGCCTTTTCACTCTGTCAAAGTCGTAATCCTAGGCCAAGATCCATATCACGGCGCAAATCAAGCCATGGGGCTAAGCTTTTCAGTACCAAATGGCGTAAAAGTCCCGCCAAGTCTTATAAATATCTATAAAGAGATTTACGCTGATCTTGGCATAAAAGAGCCAAATAGCGGCGATCTAACAAAATGGGCAAAGCAAGGCGTACTGCTACTAAACTCAACTTTAAGCGTTAACGCTGGAGTGGCAAATTCCCACGCTAGCTTTGGCTGGCAGGGCTTTACAGACGCCGTCATAAAAAAGATAAGCGAAAATTTACAAAACGTAGTTTTATGCTTTGGGGCAATCCAGCTAGAGCCAAAGCACCGCTCATTGACGCCAGCAAGCACCTTATCTTAGAGGCAGCACATCCAAGCCCACTGGCTCGTGGAGCATTTTTTGGCTGCCGTCACTTCTCAAAAGCAAATATCTACCTAGCAAATCACGCAAAACGCCAATAGACTGGGATCTAAATGTAAAAATTTGATCTACTTTTTTAGATCATTTAAAAGTTTGCTTGTCTCTTCAAGCTTTCTTTTGCAAAATTTCTCATCTTTGTTTTGCAAGATTATGGCTTCTTGACCGCTTTGTCTTTGTTTAAAATCATCAAATTTAAGCTCAAAAAGTCTTAACGCCTTTTCATCGTTTGCGAGTCGTTTGCTCTCTTTGGCATAAAACTCGTCAAGATAGAGCCTACTTTGCTTGATATATTCATTGCAAACATCGTTTGCATGGACTAAATTTACGCCAAGTAGAATGGCAAAAATAGCTATTTTTTTCATGTTTTTCCTTGAAATTTTTGCGTTATAATAGCCTTTAAGCACTTAAATTTTAAAATGCTCTTTCAAAAAAAAGGATAAAAAATGAGACGAAAAGATAGAGAGCTAAGCCGTGAAGATGGCTTAAAAATCATAGATGAATGCGAATATGCGGTAATTTCATGCGTGGATGATGAGGGAGAAATTTTTAGCGTACCGATCTCGCCTGTTAGAGTTGGTGAAAGCATTTTTATACACGGAGCTACTGCTGGCTGTAAAGCAAAACTGCTTCAAAATGGACGAAAAGTGGAGTTTGTCTGCGTTAGCTTTAACAAAGTCCCGCATCTAAGCGAAAGTGAGCTTGAAGAGATAAAAAACGATGGCAAGGCACTTGGTGGTAAGGTTTTTACAACTGAATATAAAAGTGCAATCGCAAAAACTAGAGCCTACGAGGTCGAGGATGAGACCAAAAAGTATGAAATTTTAAAAATTCTTAGCCAAAAATATACCACGTACGCGATGAGTACATTTGACGTGGCTGCGGAGTATGGGCTAAAAATCATAAAAATTTACGAACTAAAGATAGAGGGCCTTAGTGCTAAGGCCAAAATTTTGCCAAAACCAGCAAAGTAAAGGAGTAAATTTGAGCTCGCTTGCACTGATGTTTAGACCAAAAAATTTGGATGAAATTTGCGGACAAAAGGCGGTTAAAGCGGCATTTTTAAAATTTATAGCCTCTAGCAAGATCCCGCACTCTATATTTTATGGTCCAGCAGGCTGTGGCAAGACAAGCTTTGCAAGAGCAGTGGCAAGCGGCGCAAACTACGACTTTTACGAGTTTGATGGCGGAAATTTAAAGATAGATGACTTTCGCAAAATTTTAAAAAACTACGAGAACGCCCTAAATAAGCCACTCTTTTTCATAGACGAGATCCACAGGCTTAGCAAAACCCAGCAAGAAGCACTGCTCATCCCCATGGAAAACTATAAGGCCCTAGTCATCGGTGCTAGCACGGAAAATCCCTTCTTCACACTAAGCTCAGGCATCAGAAGTCGCTCGATGCTCTTTGAGTTTAGGCCGCTTAGTAGTGGTAATTTTGAGGAGCTTCTTGGCAAGATCAGAGAGCAAATTTCTTTTAGTATAAATGATGAAGCCAAAGAATATTTATTTAAAAGTAGTGGTGGTGACGCAAGAGCTATGCTAAATTTACTTGAATTTGCCGTCACACTTGATGAAAATGTGAGCCTGGAAAATTTAAAAACACTGCGTCAAAACGCCCTAAAAGAGGGAGCAAAAGAAGATGACACGCACTATGAGCTAGCAAGCGCTTTTATAAAAAGTCTTCGTGGAAGCGACGAAAACGCCGTCATATACTACCTTGCAAGGCTCATAGACTCTGGCGAGAGTGCGGACTTCATCGCTAGAAGGATGGTGATATTTGCCAGCGAAGATATCGGCAATGCAAATCCAAATGCACTAAATTTAGCCGCCAGCACACTAAGTGCGGTAAAAGAGATAGGCTTTCCAGAGGCTAGGATAATACTAGCTCAGTGCGCCGTCTATCTAGCCAGCTCGCCAAAGTCAAACTCCAGCTACAACGCGATAAATGCCGCCCTAAGATATGTGCAAAGCGAAGAAATTTTAAAGATCCCGCCATATCTAAAAAATCACACAAAAGAGAGCAAGGACTACCTTTATCCGCATGATTTTGGCGGCTGGGTCAATCAAAAATACTTAGAAAAACCGCTTGTTTTTTATAAAAGCAAGGGCATAGGCTTTGAAAAAACGCTAAATGAGTGGCTAGAGAAAATAAAATCCAAGGGCTAAATTTTAGGCTTTACTCTTTTGAAATTTAAAAAGATATGCGCATGAACGAGCAAAATTTAACATATATAGCAAATTTAAAGATAGAAGACGTGTCTTGGAGTAGATTAACGACGGTTTATTGCATAGCAAGCGGATTTCCAAAAATTTTTAAACAGCTTTGGGCGGCGATCAGCGAGAAAAATTTGACGCAGAGCGTGACTACAGACAAGTCAAACAACGGACAAAATATGGCAAATCTAGCAAATAACAATGAAGCAAAATTTAACGCCAAAGCCTTTTAAACGCTTTTGATAAAATTTTTTAGCAAAACTAATAGCCAAATACGTTTTGCCAAGTTATATCCACGCAATAAAGATTGCGAATTTCTCACAAAAGCTATCTAAAACACATAAAAACCTAATTTTAAAATCCAAAAATCAAGAAATAATTTTAGCCATTCTAAACCTTCATTGTAAGATAAATTTAGAAATTATCAATCAAAAAACGCCTTAGAGTGTAAAATACTGGTCGTAAAATCTTGCTAGTAAAAGCAAGTTCACCGCGAGTAAGCCGAAAACTAGCACGAAATTTTAAGCCAAGCTAAAAAATTTTTCTTATTTATTCTAATTTTATATTTTTTTAAATATACTCGCTCTCTAAACTACACCAATGAAAGTCAAGAAAATGCCTACAAATTTTGCTGAAATTTTAAATAATTGTGTTGAAAGTATAAATTCATTTCTTTGGGGTCCATACTTCCTTATTACCCTACTTTGCGGCACTGGACTATTTTTTACTATTAGGCTTGGGTTTGTTCAAATTTTTAAGTTTAAAATGGGCTTAAAAGAGCTTTTTGGGAATTTCTCGCTTCACGGCGAAGCTGCTGGCAAGGCCGGTATGAGCCAGTTTCAAGCAGTTGCAACCGCAATCGCCGCACAAGTTGGCACTGGCAATCTAGTAGGTGCAACAACAGCTCTTATCATGGGTGGTCCTGGAGCGATTTTTTGGATGTGGTGCGCCGCGTTTTTAGGCATGGCTACAAATTTTGCTGAAATTTGCCTAGCTCAAATTTACCGCACAAAAGACGATAGTGGGCACACGATAGGCGGTCCGGCATTTTATATAAGTCGTGGATTAAAGGGAAAATGGTCAAAAATTTTAGCTGGATTTTTCGCTATCGCTATCATTATCGCACTTGGCTTTATCGGCAATATGGTTCAAGCAAACTCAATCTCAGATGGCTTTAGTGGTGCTTTTGGTATACCGCAGTGGCTAACTGGAGCCTTTTTGGCGATCGTTTGTGCAGTCATCTTTATAGGTGGCGTCAAAGCGATCGCAAGAGTAGCTGAAAAGATCGTGCCTATCATGGCGTTACTTTACGTAGGAGTGGGGCTAGCTATTATATTTTTAAATTTCCAGCAAATCCCAGAAGCTGTCTCGCTCATTTTTAGAGCCGCATTTGATCCTTCAGCAGCTTGGGGTGGGGCTACTGGAGCTAGCATTGCAGCTGCTATGAGATACGGCATCGCAAGGGGTCTTTTTAGCAATGAAGCCGGAATGGGCTCAACTCCGCACGCACACGCTGCGGCTAATGTCAAACACCCAGTCGATCAAGCAGTGCTTGGCATAATGAGCGTATTTGTAGATACTTTTATCGTTTTAAATATAACCGTTTTTGTAGTGCTTACTGCAAATGTTATTAGCTTTGAAAATGGCAAAGCAGTCTTTACAGGCATAACCTTGGTACAAGAGGCCTTCTCGTCGCATATCTTTGGTAAGGTTGGCGGATATAGTTTCGTAGCTGTTTGCCTATTTTTCTTTGCATTTACAACGATTCTTGGATGGTACTATTTTGCTGAGATCAACGTAAGATACCTTCTTGGGGCAAAAGCGGTTAGAGCTTTTCAAATTTTAGTAGTCGTTTTTGTATTTTTGGGAAGCTTGCAAAAGGTTGATTTTGTCTGGAGTCTAGCAGATATGTTTAATGGCTTGATGGTCGTACCAAATTTAATTGCCATCATCATTTTAAGCCCTATCGTGGCAAAGCTTTTAAAAGATCACGATGCTGGCAAAGAGTATGATGTGAAAGATTATTTGAAATAAATCTTCACCGCATCTTTAGAAAATTTACTAATAATTAATTTTTAAATCTTTTATTTAGGATATTTTATTAGAAGTGGTGGCCCCGAATGGACTCGAACCATCGACCACTACCATGTCAAGGTAGTGCTCTACCAACTGAGCTACGGGACCAAAGATTTGGGATTATATTTTATTTTCTATTTTATTTAGCTTAATTCTTTAGTAATTAAATTTATTTATAAGCAGTAAATGTAATGGATAAATTTAGAATTGGCTAACGCTTGCTTCGCAGTTATCGGCAAAGATGAAAACTACCATGTCAATATCGGCAACTCACACATCGTCATAAAAACTCCTTGATAGCGACAAAAAGCTAAAATGTGTAAGCTGTCTCTATGATGCAGGACATAGCGCTAGCTTTAAAAATTACCCTGAATACTGGAAGCCAACATATAAAAATTTATGAAAATAAGATGTTGGAGCAAAAGATTGATACTAAGAAAAAAAATTTTGAAAGATGATTATAACCCTACAAAAGAGGAAGAGGAATTTTTAAAACAAAAGGCTGATAAGAATAATACAAAACCAGTTAGTGGACTAACAAGGCAGAAGTCTAGCTTAGAAAACTAGCAAGCTTGTCTTGGATTTATTATTTAAATCATGATAAGCCCGCTAAAAGATAAGTCTAAATTTTTAAATTAAAATCTTTAATACTATAAATTAAAAAAGTAAAAAATTTAAAAATAGCAATGTGCTATTTCCCAATAATAATCTTTGCAAGTCTTTCATTCTTTTCATTTATATTAAATTTTACTTCAGCTATTTTTCTACTTTCTATACCCATTTGGACTATCATTTCTGGATTTTGTATAAAATAAATCATCTTTTGTGCCAAAATTTTACTATCAAATGATGGCACCAAGAATCCATTTACTCCATCTTCAACAGTTTCTCTACATCCTACGCTATTTGTGGTTATTACTACCCTTCCTATTGCCATGGCTTCCTGCGTACTTCTTGGCACACCTTCTCTGTAATACGAAGGCAAGACAAAAATGGAACTATTCACTATCCGTTCTTTTATATCATTTACGAAGCCAGGATATATAACTACGCCACTATCAAGATAAGGTTTTAGCTCTTCTTGCGTTAATCCAAATGGATTGTGCTCATCAAAACCACCAAATATATAAAACTTTACATCTTTATATTTTTCTTTTACGATTTTAGCTGCCTCTAAATACTCAAATATTCCTTTTTCTGCAAGAAGCCTTGCTATAAAAATAAAACTTATAGGATCAGTAGGTGCTTTAGTATATGAGAATTTATCAAGATCAACACCTATACCACCTAAGATATTTATGGACTTTACTTTTATATTGTATTTATCAATCAAATCCTTTTTATCGTCATTATTTAAAAATATAAGCTCATCAAGAGATGGTAGTGAAATTTTATATAAAAGAACTTGTATAGCTTTTATAATTTTCGCCTTTTTTGTTTGCCCATTTTTATGAACTGTAAAAGCTCCGCCAAGCCCTTCTATCATGCCTACTATTCGTGGTACTCTTGCCATTTTTGCGGCTATAGTTGCAAAAATGACTGGCTTAACAAAAAAAGAAAAAACCGCATCTGGCCTATGCTGCCTAAATAGCTTAACCAAATCATATGTGGCAACGAAATCTTTAAATGGATTTAGTCCTTTTGTATTTAAAGTGTGGTCAAGCGGTGTTGCACCCAATGAGATTATTTTTTTTCTACTTTCTTCATTGTAGTCACTAACTAAACAGTAGACATCATGCCCTTTTGATACAAGTAGTTTTATAAACTCTTCTCTGAAATTTATCATCATGGACGAGACATTACCGATTATAAAAATTTTCATAGCAACTCCAATCATACGAATCTAAAAATTTCTAAGCCTAATAAATACTTTTTTTGCAAAAACAAAAATTTGCGGGAACCCTATAAAAACTGTGCTATATAAAATTTTATAGATTATATTTCTATTGATTTGAAAAACATATTTTATATTATTTGCTTCTGGGCATATAGCATTTATTTGTTTTTTAAAATCACTTTCAGAATAATCCAAAGTGAATTTTAAAATAGTAGGAATATGAAATTTAAAATATTCATCAAAAAGATCTTTTTGTATCAAAAAATTCTTTACAGCTCTGCTAAAATCAGCAAAATCATCAAGGGCTTTTTTATTATTTGAAAAACTACTAGAAAGTGAATTAGGATTTGTTCTATAGTGATAAAATGGTTTTGCAATATGAGTAATTTTTTTTGCCCAATAAAAAAGCTGTAAATTTACAAAACTATCTTCACAATGTGAAAAATGTGGAAATTCAACATTTTCATAAAGCTCTCTTTTAACCAATTTATCACACATGGAAACAGAAATTTCATGAGATAAAATAGCTTTTACAAAGTTCAAATTAGACTTTGGATGATTTTTTGTATAAAAAAAACTTTTTACAACGCTTTTTTTATTAAATTCTTTAATATAGTCAAAACAAACTATGTCTGCATAACTTTTTCTAGCTTCATTAATCAAAGAACTTACCATATCTTTATCGACCCAGTCGTCACTATCTACAAACAAAACATATTTACCACTTGAAGCATCCAAACCGTATTTTCTAGTAAGACTTGATCCACTATTTTTTATATTGTTGATAATTTTTATATCATCTTTTCTATTTGGGTATCTTTCAATAATATCCTTCAAAATTTTCATAGAACTATCTGGAGTACAATCATTTACAAAAATATACTCTATATTGTTATAGTCTTGCTCTAAAAGCGTAGTTACACACTTTTTTATATATTTCTCCACATTATAAATAGGCACTATTATGGATATATCATAGTCTTTCATTTATATATCTTTATAATTTTCTAAAATTTTTAATAAGTCTTAAAATAAATAGAGTAGTTTGCACAAATTTATTTTCACCCATAGCTATTTGAACTCTATAAAATTCACAAAGAGTTCCTAACATATCAATGCTACTAACTCCATCATTTGAAAATTTACCGACAATACTTTTTATAACTTTTATCTTTGCTCCATAATTTGCAGCAGTTAGTACAAATAGCTGATCTGCTACTATTGGAAATTTTCTTGAATAGTAACCAAGTTTTTGATGAAGACTTGTGCGATATATTGAGCCTACAGCATGTCCAGAGATGTAGTGAGCTTGTGCCTTTAGCCATCTTGGTCCACCATTTGGCTCAATTTTGCCATTATTAGTATCAATACAAGCTGTTATTATGTCCACATCATCTCCTATAGCTTTCTTATAATCTTGAATGGCATTTGGATAAAGCTCATCATCAGCACCGATAACAAGATAGAATTCTCCATTACAAGCTTTTATACCTCTATTTAAAGCATCATAAATCCCAAAGTCATCGCTAGAAATCACTTTTATGTTTATCCCATTCATATTTTTTAAAATTTCTAAAGTCTTATCGCTAGACACTCCATCAGAAATGATCCACTCAAAATCTTTATCGACTTGCTCTTGTAAACTTTTTATCAATCTAGGCAAGAATTTATCAGCATTATAAGTTGCTGTAATTACGCTAAGTCTTGTGGGTCTTTCTTCATAATTTTTATAATAAATTTCTTGCAACACTAATAGGCCTTAATACACACATTGATACTTTCTTAAATACCACTTGATAGTTTTCACTATTCCGCTATCAAAATTCTCATCTGCTCTCCATCCTAGATCATTTTCTATCTTACTCGCATCAATAGCATATCTCCTATCATGTCCAGCTCTATCTTTCACAAATGTGACTAAATCCTTATATGAGAAATTTGAAATCGGTACCTCTTTGTCCAAAATAGTTGTAATGACATTAACTATTTCTATATTGGTCTTTTCGTTTCTTCCTCCAATATTATATGTTTCACCACTTTTTCCGCCATGAAATACAGCGTCTATTCCTTTACAGTGATCAAGCACATATAACCAATCCCTTACATTTTTGCCATCACCATAGACTGGTATTGGCTTTTTTTCAAGAGCATTTTTTATAATTATCGGTATAAATTTCTCGTTGTGTTGCTTTGGGCCATAGTTATTTGAACAATTTGTAATTACCGTATTTAGTCCATATGTCTCATGATATGATCTAACTATCATATCAGATGAGGCCTTAGATGCTGAATACGGAGAATTCGGTGCATACGGTGTTCTTTCGGTAAATAGTTCATCTGGATCAAGGCCAAGGGTTCCATAAACCTCATCTGTGCTAATATGATGAAATCTCGAGTTTTTATACTCCTCCTTATAGCTAAACGGGCCTTTCATCCAATGTTTATAAGCCACATCTACCAAGGTAAAAGTTCCATTTATATTTGTCTGTATAAATACGTCTGGACTTTTTATTGAGTTGTCCACATGAGATTCAGCAGCAAAATGAATAACACTCTTCACATCATATTCTTTAAATATAAATTCTACCAATCCTCTATTACAAATATCTCCTTTGATAAATTTATAATTTTGATTTTTTTCGCACTCTTTTAAATTTTCTAAATTCCCCGCATATGTCAGAAGATCCAAAATTACCAATCGATAGTATGGATGCTTCTCTAAAAAATACGGTACGAAGTTTGACCCTATGAAGCCGGCACCGCCAGTTACTAAAATGGTTTTCATGTATTAGCTACCTTTAGAAGATATTTCCCATAGCTATTTTTAGATAACTCGTTTCCTAACGCTATTAGCTGTTCTTTTGAAATATACCCCTTTTTATAAGCTATCTCTTCTATACAAGCTATTTTCAGCCCTTGCCTTTTTTCTATTACCTCTATAAAATTACTAGCTTCCAGCAAACTTTCATGCGTTCCGGTATCAAGCCATGCATACCCCCTACCTAAAACCTCTACATATAGTTTTTCTTGCCTTAAATACTCTTGATTTATAGTAGTTATTTCCAACTCACCTCTACCTGACGGCTTAACATTTTTAGCTATTTGCACGACGTCATTTGGATAAAAATACAAACCTATTACAGCATAGTTACTCTTTGGGCTCTTTGGTTTTTCCTCAATGCTTATAGCCTTTTTATTTTTATCAAATTCAACAACGCCATAAGCCGATGCATCATCGACGTAATAACCAAACACAACTCCCTTTTTATCATTTTCTACTTTTTGTTTGCTATTTTCAAGTAGTTTTATTAGACCTTCGCCATATATGAGATTATCACCAAGTACCAAACAAACGTCATCATTTCCTATAAATTTTTCACCTATTATAAAAGCTTCTGCAAGTCCATTTGGATGATTTTGTATGGCATACTGGATATCTAATCCTAAACCGCTTCCATCTCCGAATATATCCTTAAATCTATCTATATCTTTTGGAGTGGAAATGATCAAAATTTCTTTGATATTAGCAAGCATAAGTACTGACAATGGATAATAGATCATTGGCTTATTGTAAATTGGCAACAACTGCTTAACTATACCCTTTGTAATTGGATAAAGCCTGGTTCCGCTTCCACCGGCTAAAATTATTCCTTTCATTTATGCCACCTATTCATAATATCGCAAATTTTTAATATATCTTCTTCCTTATGAAAATAAGATATAGGTAAACTTAAGGTCGTATTATGTATCTCTTCGCTTATTGGGTACTGGCCTTCTATTATGCCCTGCATAGATTTTTGTCTATGTGGTGGTAATGGATAATGTATTTCGGTTTTTACTTCATTTTCAAGAAGATAATTTTTTAGTTCATCTCTATTTTTATGTCTAACATTGAATATATGATAAACATCAAAATAATCCCTATCCACAACAGGTTTTATAAACCTATCATCCAAATTTTCTATATAGATTTTTGCTAGCTCTCTTTTATGATTTGTAATTTCATCTAAAATTTCAAGTTTGGCTGATAAAAAGCCAGCTTGAATTTCATCTAATCTTGAGTTATAGCCTAGTTCATCATTATAGTATTTTATAGCAGAGCCGTAGTTTCTAAGAGATCGAAATATCTTTGCTAAATTCTCATCATTTGTAGTGATAGCTCCGGCATCACCCAATGCCCCTAAATTTTTTGTTGGATAAAAACTAAAACATCCTATACCAAAACTACCAACAATTTTGTTCTTAAATTTAGCTCCGTGCGCCTGTGCCACATCTTCGATTATCTTTAAATCATACTTATTTGCAATAGAGCAAATTTTATCCATATCACAAGCTTTGCCATATAGATGTACGACTATAATCGCTCTTGTGTTTTTAGTTATTTTTTCTTCAATTCTATTTGGATCTATATTATATGTATTTATATCAGGCTCAACCAAAATAGGTTTAAATCCATTTCTAACAATTGCCAAAATAGTTGCTATATACGTATTAGACGGTACTATTATCTCACTATTTTTAGGAAAATTACATGCGTCTATCGCCAAGATTAGAGCATCAAGGCCGCTTGCAACCCCTATGCAGTGTCTTACATTACAAAAAGAGGCAAAACTTTCTTCAAATTTTTTTACTTGATCTCCTAGAATAAACCAACCGCTATTTAGGAAATCATTAAAACTCTCTTTATACTTATTAAATAACTTTTCATTCGCTAGTTTTAAATTTTCGTACTCAATCATTCAATACTCCTCGCTAACATAATCATCTTTATTATAAAACTCTGAGGCAAAAACTAACAGAGTAGAGCCTTTCGTAAATTTATCCATAGTATGCCAATCTTCTGGCTTGAGCAACAAGCACTTTGAAGGGCTATCTAGTAAAAATATTTCTTTTTTTAGTCCGTCGTTGACATATACTTCGCAACTTCCATCAAGACATATTAAAGCTTGGATAGTCTTTTTATGCCTATGGCCGCCCCTTTTTTGAGTCACGCCATATATGCAATAAAATCTCTTTATCTCAAATGGAAGTAGCTTTTCCATGACAGTAAGCCCACCTCTTTCATCTTTAAATGTTGGCAAATCGATAACATAAGCCATTCATAGTCCTAAAATATATTTTTTATCATAAACATTATAAGTATTTTTTATCAATCTTTTAACTTTTACAAGTGGTGTTTTCCAGCTTTTTTTAAGTTTTATAGTACCATGAAAATCATATTTATACCCTAGCTCTTCCAGCCTGCCTTTTATATCTTCTAAATGAGATAGATATGGCTTGTATAAATTTTTTAAATCAAATTTTCTTAGTTTATAGCTTCCAAATTCTAATTTATTATTTTCTAAAAACTTAAAACCATGAAAATGATAAAAAATTAGCTCAAATTCTTTTTTAGAAAGATCATATTGTTGGATATTCCAGGGCGCAACCCCACCGCCTAAATTTTTTAAAGAGTAGACTCCGTTAAATCTATTTAACCAATCATCTAAATATTTTTGATCGCCGAATTTGCCATTTTCAAACCTAGCATAGCACCACTCATTACAAGCATTTCTCCACCAGTTTAGTACTTCCATTCCATTTTTATCATTTTTAAAAGTCATAAACTGTACGCAGTAAATCCCGCTAGTTTTACTTTGATCATATTCTTTAGTATATCTATGCTCTGTGATTAAAACAGACTTTTCACCCAGCTCCTCGATGAGTACGGCTGGATTTGAGAAAAAATATAAATCTGCATCAAGATACGTACAACTACTAAGATTATATTTTTCTATGCAGTACTTAATAATCGAAGGTGTACAAGTCCAGCAATATTCGCCTGGTGTTCTACTTTTTTTTATATTTAAAAGTTCATCATCTTCAAATTCTTCAAGCTGAATTATTGTTGCTGCTTCTAATTTTAACTCTTTTAGAACTTTGCAGCTTCTATCATCAAAAGAAAAAATATATAGATGAAATTTATCGCTATTCTTTTTAAGGGACTCATACATAGCTAAGCCACGAGTTAGATAATTGCTATCAAAAAGAGTACAGTAGTTATATGTCATTTAAAGTCCTTTTAAAATATATCCTTTGAAATAGTAATCTTCACACTTCCCGTCTAAGGCATCATACTCTTCAACAACAACATATCCCTGGTCTTTTAAAAAAAGCAATAACTCGTTTTCTTCAAAAAACCAGCATGGGTAACTGGCATCATAAATTTGAGGTGGAACCATTTGTAGTCTGATTTGCCTCTTTTTTGCAAAAGGAGTTCTATCTATCAAAATAAAA
The DNA here is from genome assembly GCA_002092835.1 of Campylobacter concisus. Taxonomy (NCBI): domain Bacteria; kingdom Pseudomonadati; phylum Campylobacterota; class Epsilonproteobacteria; order Campylobacterales; family Campylobacteraceae; genus Campylobacter; species Campylobacter concisus. The sequence goes on from LVWL01000004.1 coordinate 13,849, forward strand.
TCAAAACTATTTTTTAATATACTCTTCATCAATTCATAAGGCTTTTCAATATACTGTAAAACACTTGATAAAACTAAAATATTTGGATTCTGTTCTTTCTTACAAGTTTCTATATCATAATAGAATTTTAGCCTACTATCTTTAAAATCTTTTTTACCAACGTCAACAAAATGCTTTTGCTCAACAATACTCCAAGAAACTTCATCAATTTCATCTAAGAATTTTTTATTTTGAAAATAGGTGCTTCCTAAACTTCCACCAAAGTCAAGCACCCTAAGCTCTCCTTTGGATTTTACACAAGCATACATTAGTCCAGCTAGTAGTGGCCAAGAATATTGGATCTTATCAAATATTACGCTGTCTCTCTCAAAGACAGCTTCTTTGTTTTTAACCTTTAAAAGAGAGGCTCTGACCTTTTGGAGTATTTCTTTGCTATCATAGCCAATGGATACCTTTTTGGCTTCTTCCCAAGTACTATAGCTACCCTTCCAGCCGTACTTGTTTGGCCTTAATCTCTTTAGAAGATTACACAAAATGGGTGGAATTAAACTCTTAATAAATTGTCTCATAATTTAATTAGTCTCTTTACTTTTAATAATATTCTTTGTATCAAATTTGGATTTATTTTCTTAAAAAATATCTCAAATTTTTTTCTAGCAGTTAAATCTTCTTTAATGTCTATTTTATCAATTACAATGTTTTTATTTAAATCTATATCAAATAAATTAGTTTTAATCTTGCAATGGGTTGCCTGACTATCAAATCCAATATTTTGAACATAGCTTTTTCCTGGGTAAAGAGTTAACATGCCATTTAAGAAGGTACTAGCATACCATCTAATAGCCCATGAATTATTTTTTCCTACAATTTGAGACTTTAGCATCTTGACAAATCCATAGCTACCATTAAAATCTATCTCTTTTTCAAGCTTTAGTTTTCTTATTTCATCTAATAACTTTTGTCCATTTGGCTCAAAAATACTCCATTTATCACTCCAAGTGGCCCATCCCCAACAATCAGCTCCCTTGATAAAAAAAGTTTCAGGAAGGCTATCTATAGGATAAATATATCCGTGAATAGAAGCAACTCTTGGCTCGTCCTTGTATAGCTCTAATCCTTTGTTCATAAAACTTAAAAAATAAGGACTTGTGATCAAATCATCTTCAAGAACTATTATCCTACCATACTCGTTTACAATCTTTGTAACACCGTCTATTATATTGCTAGCCAGACCAAAATTTCTTTCTCTTTGTATTATGGTAACCTTTTTAAATCCATTTACTTTTTTTATATATTCTCTTACTTCTGCAACTTTTATTTCATCATTTCGACTTTTGGCTGCATCTGAGTATATAAATATTTCACTTTGATTAGCCAGCTCATTCGCTAATAAGGCTTCTAATGTTTGTTTGGTATGATCAAGACGATTATATACAAATAATACTATGGGTGCTAAATTATCCAACTTTAAGCTATCCTTCCGTTTCTGAATCATAATGTATAACTTTTATATTTTTAATAAACTCTTTAGTATAGTTTTTGCAATAAGCACTTTTACTCCATTATATATAAATAGTTAATTTTATATATTTTTAAATGTTATTCTGATTGTCTACCAATTTAAAATAACTACTTTTGATTTTTTAAATCTTATCCCTAGTTTATTGTTTTTTATTTTTAGTTCTAAATATTAATCTAGAAAATTATTTAAAAATTCAATAATATTTTACCTTGTTGTTTTTAGTTAAATCTTTCTCGAAATTTATTTCACTATAATTTCCTATATTCTTATTTAAGTAAATCTTCAAACAATAAATCAAAATTATTATTTTGATTATTTTCAACCTCATAATAATAATTTTCAATAATCAAATCTAAATTATCATAATCAGGTTGGTATCCATTTTTTAGAATTTCTAATGCTTTTTTACAATCATCATCATTTTTTATATCGAAAATCCCATTTACTTTGGTTAAAGCTGATGTATTTTGAGAAAAAGCAATGAAAGGCTTTCTCATTATTAGAGACTCAAGAAATATAGTTCCGCCTATAGACGAAGTGGCTATTGAGTTTTCCAGAAGAAGCCTACTAGGTATATTGCTTTTTATTAAATATGTATTTGGTAAATTTTTAATCTCATCATAAAATCTTTTTGTTTTAAACTTATGTAAAGTAGCTAAAAAATAATACGTTGTTTCATTATTTAGATTTTGATGCTGATGAGGATGTTCTTTTACATACAATTTCCACCCATTTGGCAAATTTTGAGATATTGTCTTTATGGCAACTAGTTGGTTAGCAAAAGTTGTTCTAGCAAGTGTTGCAGCCTCTGGCTCCATATGAAGCGAGTAGTAAACATATTTTTGAGATGGATCAAAATCGATACACAAGCTACTATAATAACTATAAATTTTTTTTGAAAATAGAAACCCATTAAAATACTCCCACCAATCAACAAAAAATGAATGATGTGTGACTTTGTATTTACCCATTATGTACAAAATAAATGTAGGAAGTAAGAATCCGCCAATTTTTTCTAATACTTTTAATATTATTTCTTTAAAACGTACTTTTTTGGCAGGCTTTTTATCTGAGATTAGTTTAGAATTGAATAAAAAGTCTTTTATATTAATTTCTTTTAAATTATACTTTTTAAAATCTATCTTAATATACTCTTTTTCTACATAATTTAATATAGAATTAGAAACAATATTGCCATTATATAGACTTGTTTCTAGTAAAAATACACGCTTATTATAATACTTTGCAACATCAAAAATAACAGAATCAAAAAGTCCACCAAATTCTAAAGTAGAAGAAAATACTGCATCTATTTTTTCATTTTTAAATCTATCCATCCAAAACGATAATGCACAATAATATAAATATTGTTGTGCATTTAGATCACTTGTAACTCTAGAAAAAAAATGTTCTACTTTTAATTGTGTATTTCTAAAATTCTCAATGATAGAATAATCTAGTTTTATATTTTGTTTAGTATAATATTCATTTACTTCGTACCATGATAAAACAATAGGTATATTATACTTTTCCTGTATATTTATAACATCACTCTTTGAGCCCACTATTAATGTATCAATTTGCAATACATTTGACCTAATCACCGAATGCACTACATTGCAATCTAAATCAATTAAAATAATTTTTCTCATTTTAATAACCCATTTTACTAATCATAACAACCATAGTATAATTTAAATTCATTTCTTTATAAACTAAATCCATCGTCAACTACAATATTTTGTCCATTTACATATTTTGATACATCGCTTAGTAAATAGATTAAAGCACCGCAAATATCATTTGCATTGAGCATTCCTTTCATGCCACATCTTTTTTTATACTGGCTTAAAAATGGCTCAGGCTGCCCATCTAAAATTCCTCCAGGACTTATAGCGTTTACGCGGATATTGTCTTTTTTAAACATCTTTGCCATGTATTTTGTCATGCCAAGAAGACCATGTTTTACTACTGTGTATTCGACTGGAGAGTGCATATTTGTTCCCTCGTAGGTCTCAAAGGCAGGAGCTCCAATACCTTGTATAGATGAGATATTTATGATATTGCCGTAACCTTGCTCTAAAAAGAATTTTATAAAATTTTGTGAGATATTAAAGTATCCGCCAAGGTGTAAATTTAAAAAGGCATTGAAATCATTCATATCTATCTCAAAAAATTTCTTACCGTAATTTTTGTTTTTTGGATAGGCGTTATTTACCAGTGCATCTATGTGGCCATATTTTGAGTATAAGAAATTTATGGCTTCATTAACAGAATTTACGTCACCGATGTCAATTTGTAAAACTTCGATTTTCGCATCTTTGTTTGAGGTTTTTATCTCATCTTTTAGTAAATTTGCTCTTTTTGTGTCGACTTCTGCTATTACTCCAACTCCGTTTTGACTAGCGATGGCTCTTATGAAAGCACTTCCTATCCTACCAGCCCCTCCCGTTACTACTATGACTTTATCTGTTAGCATTTTTTTCCTTCATTAAAAACTCTACAAATTTAAAATCCAGTTCACAATCTATATCGATTGATCTGTCTTCGCTCATCACATAAAGCCCAGTTCTTGGCAAAAACAATGTATCGTTATTTAGTAAGGCTTCACGTTTCCAGATATAGATAGAAGCGTTCATATCATAAGTCTTTGGGGCATCTTGTCGTCTTACAATGGCTTTTGATAAAGTTTTTGCAAGCCCCACATGTCCGTCAGGATAAATTTCAACCAAGTTAAAGTATGGGCTTCTTCTGCTTGGCATTGCGGTTATTAGATTATCATTTTCATCGCTTAAAAACTGCTTGTAAGCGTTTATGATATCGCTTACATCACGAAGTGGAGCCGTTGCATCAAGATCGATCTCGTAATCAAATTTTTGTGCGTAATGTTGTTCGCTTTTTAAAAAAGCATCTTTTATCACATCAAATTTTCCAGCTGTGTCGCTGGCCATAGCAGCATCTCTTTTAAAAAATACTTCTGCACCGTATTTTACTGCCGTTTCTGCGATTAAATCGCTATCAGTACTAATTACTATATGCTCAAATAAATTTGACTCTCTAGCCTGCTCTATGGTGTAAGCGATAAGTGGTTTTCCACAAAGCTCACGTACATTTTTCCCTTTTACACCCTTGCTACCACCTCTTGCACATATTGTACATAAAACATTACTCATTATTTTGCCTTTGAATTTGATCTATTATGTCCATAGTATCTTGTCCTTCGCTAAAGCCACAAACGTATCTTTGTTCACCCAAGACATCTTTATGCATAGCTAAAAACATCTCATTTTTTGCCAAATTTGGCATATTAAAAATTTGCCTATTGATATCTTGTTTTATGAGAGTACCTTTTATGAAATCAAGCTCATAAGTTGAGCCTTCGCACTCCACTCGCACGTTTCTATGTGTAATGTGGCTCAGATAGTCAATGCTTATATTGGCTACTACATTATTATTTGTTTTACCAAAGATCAAGCATAAATCATCGCTTGTTATCTGTAAATTTGAGATTTTATCTTGAAAGCTTTTTATACTCTTAAATTTGCCACACAGCCACATGGTATAGTCTAACTCATGACTAAGATCTAGCAAAACCCCACCGCCTTTTTCTTTGCTAGCACTATAACATTTTGTATAGTCTCCATTTCTCCAGCTTGGTAGATACTGTCCACAACTAGCGTTTATGTAAAAAATTTTTTCACTCTTCAAAAGCTCTTTTAGTTTTTGTAAAAGTGGATGATATCTAAGCACGTAGCCTACAAAAATTTTGTTATTTTTTGGTGTAAAATCGTAAAATTTCTCAAACAAAGGCTTTTCGCAAAGTATTATTTTATCTTTTACTTTCTCGTCTAGAAATTTTAAATTTTGCAGATGTAAAAATGTAGGAGTTGCTATGACAAAGTAGTCAAACTTGTCTAAATTTGAGACTTCTTCTAAACTTTTGTAACAAATTTTATTGGCTACATTTTGGCTAGTAACGAGGCAGATCTCATCTATCTGTGGTAATGCTTCTAATACTTCGCAATGCCTTTTACCTATTGAGCCATAACTTATAATTAAAATTTTTAACTTCATCTTATTAATTTTTCAATTTCCACACACCTTCATTTACTTCTTCAAAAATATTTTTATTATAATGACTATCCATAATTTTCCAAAATTCTTTTTCACTGTACCCAAAAAACTGGCAAAATTCTCTTACACATCTTGGATCCAGATCGTGATCATGCTTTTTTACGAGTTTTATAGCATCATCTCTGGCAAGCATCCCATATCTTATCATTCTTGCAGCATAATCAGTAGCACTAGCATGTCCGAATTTTGGATATTTCATCCAGGAATGAACCAAGTAAGCCGCTGAATCTACTTGATCAAATTGCTCAATGTGATGAGTTCTTCTCCACTCATGAGTTAAATCATGAAAACCATATTTTTTAGCAATTTCATAATTATTGAAACTATTCCACTCTAAAAAATAACTTAAGTAAATTGGATCCAGCTTGTCTAAATCCTCTTTTTGTGGTGGATCAAAGAAATTTAAGTTTTTTTCGTCTACGCCTATTTCTAAAAGTTCATTACGAGATATTCCACTTCCCACACCATTATTTACTTGTTCCTTAGCAGAATACGTTTCGATACAATTTACTCCGCCGTATTCATAAGATACATTCTCGCCGTAAACTAGCAATGGTGTATTAAATTTAACTGCCATATGTAAAGGATATGTATAAATGTATCTATCTATAAAATACGTTGGTTTGCCGTATTTTTCAAATGTGTACCTACCTATTTTTTTTTGAGCTTGTATATTAGGCTTTATAGATAGTATATCACATCCAAAAACCTCAGATATATTTTTTATATTATGCATTCCAGCTTTTGTCATAGGAAAATTATCTTCCACTGAAACTAGAAGTGGATTCATCTTCATTTTCTCTTTCATAATATATGTTTGAAAATGGCTATCTTTTCCACCCGAAACAGCTATCATACAATCATAGCCATTTAAACCATTCATACCTCTATATTTATTACAAAGTTCTTCAAATTCATACCATCTTTTTTTATAGTCTATTTTTTTTCTATTTTCGTAAGATTGACAAGCTGTACAAACACCATCTTTATTAAAAGCAATACCAGGTCTTGTATCAGGCATTACGCATCTTGTGCAATATTTCATATTTTACTCCATTCTAATTATTTGAAGAATATACCATATTCTTCATTTGCCCTTTGGTATTCTTCAATACGTCCAATATCAAGCCAATATTCTCTTATCGGAAATGATATAATATTTTTACTTAATTTTATTAGCTTTTCAAACAGCGTAGGCATATCATAAAACTCATTTTTTGGTATTAGATCTAAAATTTCAGGTGAAAGCATATATATTCCAGCGCTTACGAAAAATTTCTGCACCGGTTTTTCTGAGATCTCTACTATCTTGTTGTCATTCATTTTTACAACGCCATAAGGCACTTCGTAGTCATACTCTCTTACACACATTGTAGCTGTCGCTTTATTTAGTGTGTGATAGTTGAAAATATGCTCGAAATTTACATTTGTAAGAAGATCGCCATTCATTACAAAAAATGGTTCGTTTGGTCGCTCTTTAAGTAGGCTTAAAGCACCTGCTGTACCCATTCTTTTTTGCTCTAAAATGTAGTCGATGTTTACTCCAAATTCTTTGCCGTCACCAAAATAGTCCTTGATGATGCCTGCATTAAAATTTACGCACATCGTAATATTTACAAAGCCATACTCTGCAAATTTCTCAACTATCGTTTGAAGTATCGGCTTGTTTCCGACCTTTAACATTGGCTTTGGAGTATCTTGAGTAAGTGGTCTAAGCCTAGTGCCAAGACCTCCCACCATTAGAATGGCTCTATTCGTCTTGATCTTTGGTTCAACAAGCTCTTCTATCTCTTTTAAGTCTAATACTATTCCGTTATCATCTACTATTGGTATCTGGTGAAGTTTTTTGGATAATGCTATCTTTAAAATTTCCTCTTTTGTGTTAGAAATTTTTGCAACAGCCGGCTCTTTATAAATGATCGTCTCTATAGAGCTGTCAAGGTCTAGCCCTCTTAATATACCTCTTCTTATATCGCCGTCAGTCAGTGTTCCAAGAAGTTTATCATTATCATCAACAACTAAAGCTATCTGCATAGCTCCGCTATCTATAATCCCCAAGGCTTCCTTTATAGTGGCATTTTGTTTTAGCTTTATGTTTTCTATATTCTTCATTATTTATATCTTTACATCATAAAATTTCTTTTTCAAAATACCATCTAGATTGACTTCTTTTAAAATTTTTAGCATTTTTTTGCTTGAATTACCGCCATCATATGGATTGATCGTATTTTTTAAAATTTGCTCAAATTCTTTTGAATATGCTTTTTTTATAGCGGCTAAAATTTCCTCTTTTACAGGGCTTGTATCTATTACACTACTAGCCTTAGTGCGTCCTTTTTGTCTGTCACCTATGTTTATGGTTACCTTTTTAAAGCTTGGGACTTCTGAAAGGCCACTCGAGCTATTCCCTAGGACTATATCAACAAATTTTATCGCACTTAGATATCTTAGCTGCCCAAGTGAAGTAAACGCCACAGCTTTTTGTGATTTTTTACTAATATACTCATCTATCATTTTATTTATCACATCACCATCTATGTCGCTATTTGCCTTCGTAAAGATAAAATTTGTATCCTCTAACTCATCTATTGCTTTTAAAAGCTCGCCAAATTGCTCTTTTGCACTACTATTTTCAAGCGTTACCGGATGAAAAGTGATTAGTATATTTTTTTTAGTAAGCTTAAAATTTATAGACTTTTCAAACTCATCTTTGTTTAGTAAATTTAGTTTTTTTATGTTTTCAATGCCAGGCCCACCGACATCAAAGACTCTGCTAGGCTCTTCTCCTAGCTGGATTATGCGGTTTTCATACTCTCTTGTAGCTGCAAAATGAATATGGCTCATCTTTGTTATGCTGTGCCTAAAAGCCTCGTCAAATGCCCCTTGGGTGGTTTCTCCGCCATGTATGTGCGCTATTGGTATCTGCATGATACTAGCCACGCCAGCTACACCAAATATCTCGTATCTATCGCCAAGAAGTACCAATATATCTGGCTTAAGTTCGCTAAAAGCTGGGGCAAATTTCTCATAAACCTTTGCCATCTCGGTACATATATCAAGTTTTGAGTGTGAAGAGCCTAAAATTTCTATCTTTTTATCTATCTTAAATTCTTTTTCAATCTCTTTGTATGTAAGTCCAAACTCAGGACTTAGGTGCATGCCTGTGGCAATTATTTGAAGCTCAAGCTCACTATCCGCCTCAATCTCCTTTAATAGCCAGTAAAGTTGACCGTATTCGGCTCTAGTGCTTGTTACTACACAAATTTTTCTCATATCAGATCATCTTGCTTGTAATCTTTTTGTGAAATTTGTCCAATTACTTCGTCCCATCTCATAGGATTTATGCCATCTCCTGGGCGTTTTACACAGATATTTTGTTCGCTAAAAATTTCGCCTTTTTTTATATTGCACTTTGCTACGATCGACTTTCTAGCTATTTTGATATTTTCGCTCTCGCTTTTACTAAAGTGCTTTAGTCCGTCTCCAAGCGCTAGTTCTATATTTCTAATAGCTCTAACCATCGCCACTAGCTCATCTGGCTCAAGGCTAGCCTTGTGGTCAGGTCCGGGCATACTTTTATCAAGAGTAAAGTGCTTTTCTATGATCTTTGCACCCATGGCAACCGCTGCGATATCGACCTCAATGCCAAGCGTATGATCGCTATATCCGACCTCAAGACCAAAGGCATTTTTTAGAGTTATCATCGCTTTTAAATTTACATCCTCCATCGGTGTTGGATATTGCGTATTTGCATGAAGAAGGCTTATGTTTTCACGTTTCGTGCCGTTTTTTACAAGTATTTCTATCGCGGCTTCCACCTCGCCTAAATTTGCCATACCAGTTGAGAGAATGATCTTTTTATTTAAGCCACCTATCTGCCTAAGATAAGGTAAATTTGTTATCTCGCCACTTGGGATTTTAAATGTACTAAGCCCAAGCTTATGAAGAAGCTTTATACTGTCGCTATCAAAAGGGGTTGAGAGAAACGTGATATTTTTTTCTTTGCAGTAAGATATTAATTCGCAATGATTTTGACTAGTTAATTCCAATTTTTTTACCATCTCAAATTGACTTTCTTTAGAATTTCCAGTATTTTCCACCTGATATTCAGCTTTTTTTGCATTTTTGGATATACAAAGTTCTGTTTTAAATGTTTGAAATTTTATTGCATCTACTTTTGCTTCCACTGCTGCATCTATTAGTTTTTTGGCTAGCTCCATATTCCCGTTATGATTAACTCCGGCTTCAGCTATAATGAATATTTTATTCATACTAAAACCTCCATTTCTTTGCTACAATCTATTATTACATTGGATGAAATTCCAACCTTTGTTAGTTTAACAACAGAGTCTTTATTGCCATATTGCTGTATAATTCTTTCAGCTAAAGTTTTATAAGATATATTTTCTTCTCCGATGTTAAATATATCCGATGAATTATAATTTAGCACAATTCTTATTTTTTCGATTAATGTATCTATATTTATAAAATTACTAGCTCTTTTTCCCATACCAAAAACTGTTATTTTATTGGTCTCTTTTAATTCTTTCTCCATTAATTTTACGATTCTATCTTCTCTCATACCTGGACCATATACTTGAGAAAGCCTTAAATGAATTACTTTTATATCCTTATTTTTTAAGTAAAAATCTAAAATATTTTCTCCACAAAATTTAGATAGTCCATATAAGCATTCGGCATTCTCTGAAGGCCTAATCTCTGATATTTCTGAAAAAATTCCATCTCTGTTTGGATAAACTGCTATAGAAGAAAAATTTATTAATTTTTTCGGTTTAAATTTATTTACAATAAGCAAAAGATTTTCATATATTTTAATATTATCATAAAATAAAGACAAATCTCTAACATTATCTTTAGTTGCTAAGACAGATGCAGCATGAATAATTACATCAATTTTAATATCTTCATTTAATAACTTTTCTACATGTTCTTCACTTTGCATATTACATACAATTTTATTTTCATTAAAACTGTATTCTAGCCCATTATATAGTTCAAGTATAAAATATTCATTTTTTAAATTATTTATTAAATTACTTCCTATAAATCCGCCAGAACCGGTTATTAAAATATTCATATACTACTACCTTCAACTAGCATTTCATCAAAGTATCTCTTTACAACTCCTTCTTGCAACTTAAAAGATATTTCCCTATTTTTTAATAAATATTCTAAAATATATTCTACTTCATTAAAACCATATAATGCTCTAATGTATGTTGTACCAGAATGTCTAGCGTTAATTTCAAACAATTTTGGCAAACCATCAGAGTCTAATCTTAACTGAAAATTACAAACTCCAAACTGGTTTAATTTACTTGAAATGTTCTCTATGTATTTTTTAATGATTTTAGGATAGTTAATATTAAAATATGTATTTATTGTATTTCCATCTCTTAAGTCTCTTCTTAGTGATATACTTTCTTTTACTTTATTATCCAAGACAATAACACCACATGTATATTCTGTATCTTTTGAACCTATATATTCTTGAATAATTGGATTTGGAATTATTTCTAATTTGTCATTTAGTTCTTTTAGATTTGAAACAATAAAAACATTTATACTCCTGTAACCGTTTCTTGGTTTTATAATCAAAGGGAACGTCACATCTTTATTATTGATAGCTATTTTAATATCTTCCTTCAAATAAGTTTTAGGATAATACAATCCATTTTCTTTTAAAAATTTATATGTTTCATATTTATCATCTGCTATTTGTATAGTTTTTTCATCACTTACAACAACTATACAAGAAGTATTATGCTCAATATATAATTTATATTTTGCAAATAACCTTAACTCAAAATCAACACCAATAAATAAAATATTTATTTTTTCTACATTAATAATATTGATTATATTTTCTATCCAATCTTTTTCTTTGATACTTTTATTCAGTATGTCTGGTAAAACATAATTTTTATCAACCCAAAAAGAGCCTATTGTATCTGAAAAATAATCCATGCCAATAAGTAGCTCGTTCTTAAATGATGATTTTTTTATTGATTTGATAATAGCTTGTCCAACTAAAGAGCCCGTTCCAGTAATTCCTATAACATACATTTAATGCATCCTTTTAATATGTTATTCCAATAACCGATACTTTTGACACTATGAGAATCGGTCCCTATTGAAACATGAGGGTTATATTTTTTAAGCAATGGCAATAAAATATTTAACTGATTACAATGATATCTACCGTTTAGATCAAACGCTATATCATTTTTACTACACATAACAATAATTTCCTCAAAAAAACTCTGATGAAATTCATTGTGAGCGGTTAGCGACATACCTCCTGGATGCCCTAGCACATTAAATCCCCCCATATTTAAGGCAGCCAATGACAGCTCTAGTTCTATTTCTTGTGCAATATTTGATTTAAATTCTGAAGCATTATATAGTCTTTGTCCAATAGGAAATCTATGAACACTGGCTATTGCAATATCAGCCTCTTTAACCACAATATCTTTCACATCAATATTGCCTACAAAATCATTGATTTTTGCCTCAAAGCCTATATATATATTAATATTTTCATGACTATTTAAATGATTGATTTCATTTTTATAATCATTGAAATATGTCGATGTTTTTCGAATGTGATCAGTAATTGCGATTGAATGTATATTATTTTTTTTTGCACTCTTTATAATTTCTGTAATTGAATTTTGGCCATCAGTCCAAGTTGAATGCAAATGAAAATCAACCATCAAATCATTAAATTTCAAATCATTAAATTTGGGGAAAAAATTTAATGTCCTCATATTATTACACTCTCGCGCTACTTGGGATATTTACTATCCTATCACTTAGAAATTTAGCATTTTTTAGCTCATCTTTTTGGCAGTCCTTAAACATATCAAGCTCATTCATGAGCTGCCAGATAGGACGCGTGAAAACGCCATTTTCATTGCTAAATTTCAAGAACTCATCTCGCTTTTCACGGCTTTCAAAAAGCACCGCATTTAGCCAAAAATTTGACCTAGCATCCGCTGGCTCATCTATAAATTTCACATCATCAAATTTAGAAAAATACTCTTTATAGATCATCGCAAGCTCGCGTTTGCTCTTTAAAAATAGCTCCAAATTTTCAAGCTGCGCCACAAGCAGAGCTGCATTTAAATTTGGCAAGCGGTAGTTGTATCCGATCTCGCTATGACGATACTCAAAGGGGTGTGGCACCTTAGCCGTTGTAGTGATAAATTTGGCGTGCTTTGCTATCTCCTCATCGTTTGTGATGATAGCTCCGCCACCTCCGCTTGTGACGATCTTATTGCCATTAAAGCTCATCGCTGCAAGCTTGCCAAAATTTCCCGTATGAGTGCCTTTGTAGTAGCTACCAAGGCTCTCGGCACAGTCTTCTACTAAAGCGATGTTCCAACGCTTACAAATTTCAACTATCTCTTCTATCTTGCAAGGCAGTCCAAAAGTGTGCATAGGCACGCAAGCACGCACTATCCTGCCACTAGTTTTATTGACACATTTGCCGCCTTTTAGCTCGCAGTTTTTCTCCAAAAACGCACTAAGCGACGCTGGCGACATACCGAGCGTGTCAAGATCAACGTCTACGAAAACTGGCTTTGCAAAAAGGTAGCTAATGGCGTTGCAAGTGGCTATAAAAGTAACTGACTGAGTGATCACTTCGTCATTTTGCTCTACGCCAGCTAGTTTTAGGCAGATGTGAAGCGCAGAGGTGCCATTTGTCGTGGCAACTGCAAATTTAGCACCGACCATTTGAGCTAGCTTGCTCTCAAACTCATCGACAAATTTGCCGACACTTGAGACAAAGCTAGAGTCGATGCACTCAAGTAGATATTTTTTCTCATTGCCTATAAATTTAGGCTCGTGAAGCGGGACTTTGTCCTTGCCAAAAGTGCTTTTTATAAATTTCAAAACCTCGTCAAAATCACATTTTTTCATCGAGATACTTTCCTGTTTCTTTATGCATAAAATTTGGTATAAGCTCGAAAACTTCGCGCAAAACGTCCTCTTTGCTCCATGTCAAGCTTAATTTTAAATTTAAGATATTATTTTTGAAAATTTCTAACTTTTTGCTGTCAAAATTTGCATCATTTTTAACTATACCGATATTTTGAAGCCTTTGCATATCAAGCCTCTCGCCATCAACGAAAAACTCCTCGTAGTCCTTCTCTCCAGTCGTGTCGCTAGGCGCAAAAAGACAAGGGTAAAAGCCATCTTTTGGAAGCACTTTGGCTAGCTTTCTAGCCTCCTCCTCATTTTCACACAAAAATGGCTCATAGCCTAAATTTGCTAAGTATCGCTTGGCTATCTCACTAAATGTTATGAGGTCTAAATTTTCATCTAATTTTGGGAAAAATATATCTCTATTTTCGCCAAAAATAGTGCTTAAAAGGCAGAGCTCGCCGCTCTCTTTTGGTGTTAAAAAGTAGCGTCTGACGTCGTTTGGAGCGACTATGGGTTGAGCCTTTTCTATGCGTTTTTGAAAGCCAAAAAGAAGTGAGCCGTCACTAAATGCTACGTTTGCAAACCTAGCCATCGAGACATCGATCTCTAAAGAGTGCCTAAATGCAAACATCTCCATGATGCGCTTGCTAGCTCCCATTAAATTTACAGGGTTTGCGGCCTTGTCGGTGCTAACGCAGAAATATTTTTTTGACTTCATATCCGAAGCTTGAGCCAGCGTTTTATCAGTGTTAAAGATGTTTGTTTCAAGCATTCTCATGAGTGTAAATGGATCTTTTTCGCTTCTAACGTGCTTTAGCGCTGATAAATTTAAAACGTAGTCAAATCCACCACTTTGCGCTAAAAGTGCATCAAACTCAGCGCTTGCAACATCTATGGCAAAAGTTTTAAAGTCGCCACTTATATATCCAAACTCACTTCTTATGTCACGCACTAGCTCGACAAGGTTGTTTTCAGAGATATCAACGACGTATAGTTTTTTGGGTTCTCTTATAAAGATCTCTTTTGTTACGGCAGAGCCTATAGATCCTGCCCCACCGATAACTAAAAAGCTTGAGCTTGAAACTATCTCTTTTAGGTCTTTATCAAGTGTATTTATGTCATCCTCAAAGAGATTTTTCGTGCGTCCTATTAGTCTTAAGATATTGTTCATATTAATTCCAAATTATTTCATTTGCTATATATTCGTTTACATTTTCTTTTTTATAAAAAACTTGGTCATAAGATTTTTCTAGCTCGCTAACAACTACCTCAAACTCATTAAATATTCTTTTAATATGTGAGTCTAGTTCTTTATTATCGTTTGCAACTAAAACTAAATTATAGTATCCATATTCAGTAACGTTTTTTCCACTATTTTTATCTTTTATATTCTTATTAAGATTATATGCGTATTTTGAATCTAACATTTCTATTGTTGGTATACCGATTGAGATCATATCTGAAACAACTCCAGAATAAAAACAAATAGCAAATTTGGAATGTTTTCCTAAGAAAAATGTATGCAAATTTGAAACCATCCAACCAATCCCACATTCTTCTTTAGGCAATGCTTCTTCGCAAGAGTTATCGCACACTTCATCAGGATGTTTTTTTATTATCAGCTTTAAATTGCATTTTTTAGCCTGTTTATAAATCTCTTTGACATATCTAACTTTTTCTTCTCTTGGCATGAATGAGCCATAATTTCTTGAGATTAGAAAGATATAATTTCCATTAAAAGGGATTTCATAATTACCACAATAACGATCCATAAAATAATCAATCCATTTTTTTTCATGTCTTGGAATACCCACCACCCTACAAAACTCTTTTTTTATCCCATAGTAATTTTCATAGTACTCTGCATCTTTCTCAGATGATGCAAATACAATAGTATTATTGTTCGGATAGTTATTTACAATAGTTCTTGTTTTTAATTCCTCTAACAGATATTCATGACTATTATTTCCATGGCAAATTGAATACTTTTTGACTTCACTTAGTTTGGTTAATATATCTTCATGGGCATCTTTGCTAGATTCGTAAACATCATACAATATTTTTAAATTTTCACTTTTTAATTGATATAAATTTATAAATTTCAAATTATAAATTTTTACTATTATTGCATTTATTTTTATAATTATAGAATTTAAGAAAGAGTCTAGTTTAATGATCCTTAGCTTATTTAAAATTTTTTTTAATATCAAAAATGGATTTAGACGATTTGAAAAAAACGAATATTTTTGAATAAGTTCAAAATTATTAGATTCAACAAAAGTACCATTTATGTCCTTATAAACAATAGTAGTAAATATCTCGCTTGCCAGCTTAATCAATGGCGAGTTTAATTCAATTTGTTTTATTATGTAATAATCATGTACATAGAATATAAATTGCGCATCAGGCTGTTTATTTTTGAGTTCATGCAAAACAGATGCCCAACTATCCAATGTGCCCAAACTAGGTGAACATATAAATAAAAAAACATCTTTTTTCATTTTATTCCTTTATTTTGAATATATAGAAATCCTCTATATAATTGGCCTTATTTTTCAGTTTTTCATTATTATATCCATAGAATTTTATTTTATTTAGATAAGCAGCTTCATAGTCATTTACACTATCTCCTATCAAAATACATTCGTTGGAATTATAATTATATTTTTCCAATATGTTTTTTACTAGCTCATTTTTAGGAGTTGGGGAGCCCTCTATTGTTTTAAAAAATTTACTTAAATCAAGTTTTTTGCAAAGATAGTTCAACTCTTTTTCATCAGATCCAGAGACTATATGGAAATTATATTTTTTATAGTTTTGTTTTATAAATTCTACTGTTTCGGCAATAAGATATTTTTTATTAGTAAGCTCTGTTTTCATTATATATGAGAATTTACTTGCTAATTCTTGAACCTTTTCATCACTTACATCGATACCTAAAATAGCATTATAAAAATATCTTATTTTTACATAACGACTTAATCCACCATTAAAGAATGATATTCTAGCAATCTATTTACAAGAACATCATTAAATTCCTTAAATATTTTTCTAAATCCGTAGTCTCTTACTGGCAAGCTGTTTAATATGACTCCATCAAAATCAAAGAAAATAGTCTCTATCATTTTAATATTTCATATATCTATCATAATAAAATCTAGCTAATTCTAGATCCATTCCATCGTCAATATCTATGCTTTCAATTCTATTTAGCTTAAACATATATGGATTTTTACCATGAAAATATGACCACTCTATCATTTTAATTCTAGGTGCTATTAGTATACCATCGCTAATAAAATACAACTCTTCAAGTTCTTGGCTAGGTACATGCTCTAATCCCAACTTATAATTAATGGGACCATTTTTATTCCATAAATATCTTTTAAAGGATTCTACAGAAACTAATGAATCATAATTTTTATCACCAAGAACAACTTTCTTATATTTTTCTATACTATTATTATATGTTTCGTTTGTTATTAATGGTGCAGTAACTGGAGACCATATAATGTTGTCTCCCTCCACCGATTCACAAATATGCTTTACAACTGCACCAAATGGCTCAGTCTTTTCATCGCAATATCTCAAGTCTCTTCTATGAATTTTGACCTTCTTTTTTAGGGCCATTTCTAACATTATTTCAGAATCGGAAGAAACCACTATGTTATCAATATATCTATTGGCTTTTAATACATCGATTTTATACTCTAATAAATTAGAATTTGCAAAATGTGATATGTTTTTATCCTTAAGCCTTCTACTGCCAGACCGAACTGGAATAATTGCCGTAAAATTACTGTGCATAATTTAAACTCCTTTTGAAATATAAATTTATAAGCTCTTTTGTCAATTCATAGCTATTTGTATCTTTAATTTCAGTGGCTTCAAATGAATCGACTTCAAAAAAAGTAGCATTATTTAACATTACACCAAAATCATCATTATTTAAAATTCTATCTTTTTTAAATATAAAACAACCATTTATGGTAATATAAATTGGATCCAAATATTTTCTAGAAATAAATTTATCATCAAAATTTAAGCGTTTTTGTCTAAAAAAAATATATTCCGTCTTTTTCTCTACAGAAACTAAAATATTAGGTTTTTTTTTCATAAAAATGTTAAGCATTCTATCATACACATTATAATCCATAAAAGGAGTCATACAACTTATAAGAATAATGTTCTCAGCATCAATATGATTAACTGCATCATTTATCATATCAGAGTAACTAATATCTAAATCCCTATACAAAAAATTTACACCAGTATGCCTCACATAATCTTGTATTTTTTTACTACTAGAACTAACAAATATATTTGGAGCTCCAGTGATCTCCTTGCATTGTGCTATTTTCCATTCCAAAAGTGTGGTATCGCCAAAAGATGTTATATCGCCTAGTTCATTATGTCTATTCTTTTCTTGCGCTGGTATTATTACTGCAAAATTATTCATTGCAATCTCCTTTTTAGCTCTGTTAGCCTTGATAGTTCTGATCCAATCTGCATATCACTAAATTCTTTTTTTGATAATATATATAACTCTTCAAATTTCAAAGCTTCTTTTATTGCATTTTCTTTTTCTAAGAATATTTTTGTTGGTAGTATAACTTTCCTAGTTTCAAGTTTGTATATCAATTTTTTTAATTTTTGATATTTTTGATCTAAAATTTCTATTGTTCTAGCAGAAACACTACCGCCAACCGTAAAAGTCATATCTGTAGCATCCATTTTAAGAGCAACTTTTTTTAAAAGTTCAAAAGTAAAGTCACTATCTGGCTTGATATTTTCATCAAAATATGATGCAGTTAAATCGCTCCTACCAATAGTTATGTTATTGAATTTACCATTTGCATACTCTAAAATTTCATCAAAATTTTCTATTGCGCTTTTTGTTTCTATATTTAATGTAGTATGAATTTCATGCCTACCATAAATATTTAAAATACTATCATAAAATTTTTTGGCACCAAATTTACTCTCCACCATTGGGGCTATCAATCCATCCACATCAATTTCAATGGCATCTTTTATATCCCTTATAGCTTCTACACCGCCTATTTTTAAATATAGTTTAACTCCCACCTTAGAAGTTAGTCTTCTTAGCCTCATCAAATCTCTAAAAGAAGATCCTTCTGCTTCAAACTCTGCTTTTATACCTTGTAAGTCGTATACATCTCTCAAAAAACAAAGCTGCTCATAAAGTTTTTTTTCTAAACTATACAATTAACACTCCCTTCGCTAACAAATATACTATAAAAAATTGGATCTATTTGTATTTTGCCAGTTAAATTATTTTACTCAATTTAATTTTATTACCTTATTACATTTCTCAATTGTGCTTAATCGATGTGCAATTATTAATAATGTTTTATCACTACCTACTTTATATATTTCATCCATTATTTTAGCCTCCGTTTCACTATCTAAAGCGCTCGTTGCTTCATCTAAAACTAAAATTTCAGGGTCACTATATAAAGCTCTAGCTATTCCTATTCTTTGCTTTTGACCACCACTCAACTGAATTCCGCCATCTCCGACTAAAGTATCAACTCCTTCTTTTGAAGATAAAAAATCATAGATATTAGCTTTTTTTAAAACTTCTATAATTTTTTCTTTGTCATATTCATAGCCAAAAGCCACATTTTCTCCGACAGTACCGTCAAAAAGATATATTGATTGTGGTATATAACCTACTTTTGACCTATAAGATTTTATATTTGAAATTGTTAATTTTTCGCCATCCACAAATATTTCGCCTATTAGTGGCTTATATAATCCTATAATCAAATCAACCAATGTAGATTTGCCACTTCCACTTTCTCCAATAAAAGCGATTTTATCGCCTTTATTTATAATCAAACTTATATTTTCAAGAACTTTTTTATTCTTCGTATATTCAAAGTATATATTTTTTAACTCTATTTTTTCATTAAAATTTATTGGATCCATTCCTTCTTTTGGCAATATATAGTTAAGTTCTCTGTACATAATATCAAGAGATTTGGAGAAAAATAAAATTATATTATAGCCTGAAAGTATTCTGTTTAGAGCAGGAAGAATTCTATATAAAGCCAAAGCATACATAGAAACTATTGGTAAAACAAAGCTTGCATCTTTATACTTAAAAAGCACATAAACCACAATACCTACAAGGACTCCAAAGCCAATTGTTTCAAGTGAGAGTTTAGGAAGTTGATTTAATGTAGCATTTATTATATTCGCTCTAGCATATCCATAACTTGCATTTGAGAACTCATTATACAGTTTTTCTTCATTTTGGATCAATTTTATCATTTTAAAATTTCCAAATGTTTCATTTAATATTCTATAGAACTTTGACTCCATTGCAGATCTTTTTATACCTTCACTTTTTATTTTATTCTTTATTGAAAATATTATAAAAAAAACTTTAATACCTAGAAATAAGGTAAGAGCCAATGTTATTTTAATATCAACAATAAGAAGAAGAATATATAAAAACAATATTGTAAAAAATTCGCTAAAAATTATTAGTAAATTTTGAAGGCAAGATGAAACATTCGAAGATTCACTTAAAATATTTTTTATAAGTTCTGATACATTCTTTTTTACAAACTTTTTATATGGTAAATTTGTATAGTTTTTAAAAAGTCTAAATGCAAAAGAATGAAATCTTCCAAATGCAAATTTATTAAGCAAATAATTATAAAATATCGAGTAAAAAGCTCTAAAAATATAAAAACCTATTAAAAAAAGACCAAAAAAAATCATAAAATTAGTAGTAGTAGAAAAGTCAAAAAAGTTATAAATTTTTTTGAATATTCGTTACCAACTATTTTTGATGGATCTGATGCTAAGGTAATAAACGGCATAATAGCAGATATTCCAACGGTTTCAATAACCGACAAAAAAATACTCATAAAAATCAAAATAATAAAATTTTTCTTTTCTTGTCTTGTTGTTATTGCTAATAGCTTTTTTAAATTAGTCATTTAAATACCACTCATAAAGCGTCTTTATTCCATCTTCAAGCTCTACTTTATGCTTCCAACCAAGAGAGTGGAGCTTTGAGGGATCCGTTAGTTTTAGCATCGTGCCATCAGGCTTGCTATCATTAAAGTATGGCTCGCCTTTAAAGCCAACTATATTTTTAACCAAATTTGCTAGCTCTTTTATAGATATATCTTTGCCAGTTCCTATATTTATATGCGTATTTCTTATCTCTTTGCTATTTTTGTCATAAGTATCTTTAAAGTCTCTATTTTTCAGTAAAAATACACAAGCATCAGCCATATCTTCTGAGTGTAGAAACTCTCGTCTAGGTTTTCCTGTGCCCCAAATTTCTACTCTATCTTTTGAAATACCAAATTTACCAAGATAAGCCATAGCTTCATTTATATCTTTTACTTTTAGATCTTTTACCACTGCGTCAAATTTTTTTTCGCTTAAAAGCTTTGCTAGGTGTATCTTTCTTATAAGTGCTGGCAATACATGCGAAGTTTCTAGATCAAAGTTGTCGTTTGGACCATATAAATTTGTAGGCATCACAGATATAAAATTTGTACCGTACTGCAGATTATAACTCTCACACATCTTCATGCCGGCTATTTTAGCGATCGCATATGGCTCATTTGTGTATTCAAGTGGAGATGTCAAAAGTACATCTTCGCTCATTGGTTGTGGGGCATTTTTAGGATATATACAAGTACTCCCCAGAAATAGTAGTTTTTTTACCTTATGCACATAGCTTTGATGGATCACATTATTTTGAATTTGCAAATTTTCATAGATAAAATCAGCTCTATACGTGCTATTAGCCACTATTCCGCCGACCTTTGCAGCAGCTAGCACCACATACTCAGGCTTTTCTTTTTCAAAAAACTCATAAACTGCTTTTTGATCCATTAGATCAAGCTCACTATGAGTTCTTGTGATTATATTTTCATAGCCTTTTGATTTTAAATTTTTCACTATAGCAGAGCCTACCAGACCCTTGTGCCCTGCTACATAAATTTTGCTATTTTTATCCATTTCTTACTCGAAATAGCTCATTGTCTCATATCCGCCATCTTTTAGATAGACATCTTTTGTCATGAGCTTTAAGTCCGACTTCATCATATCGTTTACTAGATCTTGAAGGTTAAATTCTCTCTTCCAGCCTAGTTTTTTCTCTGCTTTACTCGGATCTCCAAGCAGCAAATCAACCTCTGTTGGTCTAAAATATCTTGGATCCACACAAACCACAGTTTGTCCGATATTTAAATGGAACAAATTTAAATTTAACTCTTTTGCTTTTTCAAAATTTAGTGAATCCACGACTCCTACCTCATCTACGCCAGCCCCTTCAAATCTCAAATTTATGCCAGCATAAGCAAATGCAAATTTTACAAAATCTCTAACCGCTGTTGTTTGGCCAGTTGCTATCACCCAGTCTTCTGGCTCTGGAGCTTGCAGTATCATCCACATCATCTTCACATAGTCTTTTGCATGGCCCCAGTCTCTTTTGGCATCTAAATTTCCAAGATAAAGCTTGTCTTGAAGCCCAAGCGCTATCTTACTAGCTGCTCTTGTGATCTTTCTAGTTACAAATGTCTCACCTCTAACTGGTGATTCGTGATTAAACAATATACCATTACAAGCAAAAATGCCATAAGCCTCTCTATAATTAACCGTTATCCAGTACGCATACATCTTTGCAACCGCATAAGGACTTCTTGGATAAAATGGAGTCATTTCGCTTTGCGGTGTCTCTTGCACTTTTCCATAAAGCTCAGAAGTAGATGCCTGATAAATTTTACTTTTTTTCTCAAGCCCTAATATCCTTATAGCTTCAAGAAGCCTAAGAGTGCCTGTACCATCAGCATTTGCGACATATTCTGGGGTTTCAAAGCTAACATGCACGTGGCTCATGGCAGCTAGGTTGTAAATTTCATCTGGCTGTACTTCTTGAATGATCCTTGTTAAATTCATAGAGTCCGTCATATCGCCATAGTGCAAGAAAAAATTTCTATTATCAACGTGCGGATCTTGATAGAGATGATCTATTCTATCTGTATTAAAAAGGCTCGTTCGCCTTTTTACACCATGGACTATATAACCCTTTTTTAGTAAAAATTCTGCCAGATACGATCCATCTTGACCAGTTATACCAGTTATTAACGCTACTTTTTTATCCATAAATCACCTTTTAAAATCATCATCTAGCGAATTATATCATCTTCGCCTGTATATTCGCCGACTTGAGCTTCTATTAAAACCACAGGGATCTTACCTTCATTAGATAGCCTATGAACTTCACCCATTTTTATATATATAGACTCATTAGGACAAACAAGTCTAGTTGTCTCGCCGATCGTCACAGTGGCACTACCTGATAGTACTATCCAGTGCTCATTTCTATGAAAATGCTTTTGCAAAGATAGCCTTTTACCAGGCTTTACCTCTATTATTTTTATCTTATAGCCATCTTGATTTTCAAGAACAGTGTAGTTTCCCCAAGGCCTATTTGTAGTAAGATGAGCATTGCAAAGCTCAGAGCTCTCCTCTTTTAAAATTTCCACAACATTTTTTACTTTTTGGCTAGAAGATTTTTTAGATATCAAAAGAGCATCTTTTGTATCAACTATAGTTAGATCATCAACATCTATCAAGGCTATTTTTTTACCGCTAGATAGGACTAGATTATTGTGAGAATTTATCTGCACCAGATCGCTATTTATTGTATTTCCATTGATATCTTTTTGTAGCTGCTCATCCAAACTATCAAAGCTTCCAAGATCGCTCCAAGACGCATCTAGAGCTACCATTTTTACGATATCTGATTTTTCCATCACAGCATAATCTATGCTGTTTTGTGGGATATTTTGCATATCGGTAGTGTCTATTTTAATATCAAATTCATCTTTTTTTGCGTTATTGAAAGCTAGCTTACATGCTTCAAGTATCTCAGGGGCAAAAATTTTCATCTGATCCAAAAAAACACCTGCCTTAAAGACAAACATGCCTGAATTCCAGTAAAAATTCTGATCTTTTAGAAATTTAACTGCCCTTTCATAGTCTGGCTTTTCATAAAAAGCCTTTACATCACCGCTAAAACTCTCAATATAGCCAAATCCAGTCTCAGGCGAACTTGGTTTTATGCCAAAAGTAACTAAAAAATTTTGTTCAGCCAGCTCTTTTGCAGCTTTTACGCTTGTGTGATATGCTTTAATGTCCTTTATCAAATGATCTGAAGGGGTTACTAAAACAATCTCATTTGGATCAAGTGCAAGGCAAGCTAACGTGATCGCTGGTGCAGTATTTCTACCAACCGGCTCAAGCAGATATTTAAAATTTGTGATATTTAAATTCTCTATCTGATCCATCGCCAAGTAGTAGTGATCGATATTTGTAATCACAAATGTATTGTCACAAATTTCACTATTTCGTAGTGCAGTTAGCTGAAAAAGTGATCTATTATCAAATAATTTAATAAATTGTTTTGGCATTAAAGTCCTGCTAATAGGCCACAACCTCGTACCAGAACCACCACATAATAATATATTTGTCATAAATTTTATCTACTTTAAAATGAGCTTAAAAATCTTATATAATTAAAGCTAAAAAAGGCTAAGAACTTACTAAAACTATCTAAAATATAAGTTTTGATAGCTTTTAAACTATCAAAACACCTCTCTCATCTTATGTGTTAGCTCCAGGCTCGCTTCGATCTCGGCTCTTTTTGCCATTACACTTTCAACATTGACGCCGACGTTTATACCAAGCTTTTTGGCAAATTCATAAAGCTCTGCGAAATTTTCAAGGCAAATTTGTGATGCCGTGGCTAAAAAATCATCACTCTCAAGCATCCTTTTTTCACTCTTTTCATCAACGCTTATGCCAAGCCATTTGATAAACTCTAGCGTTTTTGGCGTGCCGCAAGTCGTAAAAGTCAAAATTATAGGCAAATTTAACCCACTTTTTACCACGCTTGTTAGTAAATTTTTAGCCAAATTTACATCAAAACCGCCTGCGAGATGAAAAATTTCGCCCCCATTTTGGCCTTTTGGCTCATCCTTTGCTCTTCATCGCCTTTTTTAGCATGCCTCTCAGCTATGCAAACACCGCCCACTACAAGCTCTTTAAACTCATCTCTAGCGATCTCATAAGCACACTCTAAGCTCATTTTAGGCTCTACCTTGCCAGAAGCAACGCCAACAAAAACATTTATATCGCTACTACTTTTGGCTAAATTTGCTCTAAATTCACTCTCATTATATTTGTTCGCGACCCTATAAAAGATGCTTGGTGTCTTTAAATTTAGGTATTTTGAGTAGTAAATTTCAGGGCTTAATGTATCGCTAAATTCAAAAGTTCGCTCGCTTTTTATGCGGCTACTTTCATCTTGGATCTCGTAAAGTACCAAGCCATCAGCCTGCACATCTGTAATCCTCTTGTCCCATTTTGCAGCGATCTCTTTAAGCTTTGCCTCGTCAAATTCAGCCTTTGGAGGCGTTAGGCCATAAAGCACTATGCCACTTTCATTGTTTATGATCTTATCTTTTAACATTTTCTAACTTTTTTTGAAATTTAAACGGGGTTTAGCGCCTAGGCCTACTAGACGCTAAAATTTGGATTATAGACCTCTTACGATCTTGACGGCTTCTACCATATTTTTAAGGCTTGGCTCGACCTCTTCCCATTTTCTAGTTTTTAGGCCGCAGTCAGGGTTGATCCAGAGTTGTTCTTTTGGCAAGACTTCAAGCAGAGCTTTGATCTGAGCGACGATCTCCTCGACACTTGGCACGCGTGGGCTGTGGATGTCGTAAACGCCAGGTCCGACCTCTTGTTTGTAGCCAACGGCTTTGAAAATTTTAAGTAGCTCGTTGCCACTTCTTGCAGTCTCGATACTGATAACATCAGCATCCATTGCCTCAATGGTCTTAATAATATCGTTAAATTCAGAGTAGCACATATGCGTGTGGATCTGGGTTTTCGCCTCAGCTGAGCTCACTGAAAGTTTGAAACAATCAACCGCAAATTTCTCATAAGCTGGGATATTTTCAGCTCTTAGCGGATAGCCCTCTTTAAACGCTGCCTCATCGACTTGGATCACTCTGATGCCCGCATTTTGAAGGTCTGCAATCTCGTCGTAGATACAAAGTGCAAGCTGTTTTGCCACTTCGCTTCTTGGAAGATCATCACGCACAAAGCTCCAGTTTAGCATCGTTACAGGACCTGTTAGCATGCCCTTCATTACGTGTTTTGTGATGCTTTGAGCGTATTTCATCCACTTAACAGTCATTGGCTCTGGGCGGCTTACGTCACCAAAGAGAAGTGGTGGCTTGACGCAGCGGCTGCCGTAGCTTTGTACCCAGCCATTTTGGCTAAATGCATATCCGCTGATCTGCTCGCCAAAGTACTCGACCATGTCGTTTCTCTCTGGCTCGCCGTGTACTAGCACGTCTAGGCCGATATCCTCTTGAAATTTCACGCAGTGATCGATATATTTTTTGATGCCAGCTTCATAAGCAGCCACGTCGATCTCGCCTTTTTTGAAATTTTGGCGAAGTACGCGAAGATCGACAGTTTGAGGGAAGCTACCTATCGTTGTTGTTGGCAAGATGCCGTATTTTAGTGTTTCGCGTTGAATTTTGATGCGATCTTCAAATTTCTCGTCACGCTCAAATTTGCTTAAATTTTTGGTGCGATTTTGAACGCTTTCAGAGTGGATGAGCTTTGAAGTAGCACGAGTTTTAACAGCATTTTTGTTCTCTTCATAAATTTTTGTTTCGCTCTCATCAAGCTTCTCGCCGTTTGCAAGTTTTGTGATGATCTTGATCTCGTCAAGCTTCTCAACTGCAAAGCTTAGCCAGTTTTTGATCTCTGGGTTTAAATTCTCTTCATATTTTAGAGTGTATGGCACATGTAGAAGTGAGCATGAAGTGCCGATATAAAAGTCTTTTCCGCCTATTTTTTCTGAAATTTCACCTACAAGTTTTACTTTTTCATCAATGTTACTTTTCCAGATATTTCTGCCGTCTATCACGCCAGCAAATAGCGTTAGATGACTATTTTTAATAGTCTCAAGGACTTCGAAATTTCTCTTGCCGTGGATGAAGTCAAGTGCGATACCATAAATTTTAGTTTTAGCCACTTCGCTAACTGCCTTGATCGCATGCTCAAAATATGTCGCAAATACGATCTTAACGTTGTTTGCAACGCCTGTTAGCTCGTTATAAACCTTTGTGATAAGTGGCAAAAGGTCGCTTTCGTTTTTATCAGTTACAAAGATCGGCTCGTCAAACTGCACTAAAATTTCATCATCAAGCTTAGAAATTTGCTCAAGTAGCTTTTTATACTCGCCTACAAGCGTGTCAAGGTGCTTAAATGGGCAACTACCGTCAGTCGTCTTTGAAAGAGCCAAAAATGTGATAGGGCCGATCAAATTTACCTTGCCTTTTACGCCATTAGCCTTTGCCTCTTTGTACTCGGCTAAAATTTTATCAGCTTTTAGGCTAAATTTACTCTCGCTGCTAAGCTCTGGCACTATGTAGTGGTAGTTTGTGTTAAACCACTTTGTCATCTCCATAGCAACGCCGTTTTTGTTACCTCTTGAGCAAGCAAAATATTGCTCCGAGCCGCTTAAATTTGCAAATCTTGGAGGTGTAGCGCCAAAAGCGATGATGTTATCAAGCATTAGGTCGTAAAATGAAAAATCATTAACACTAATAGCACAAATGCCAGCGTCTTGTTGGTATTTCCAGTGTCTTTGGCGAAGCGTCTTTGCGGTCTCTTGCAAATTCTCTTCACTAAAGCCCTCTTTACCAGCCCAAAAGCCCTCTAATGCGCGCTTCAACTCTCTTTTTTCTCCGATTCTTGGAAAACCTAAAACATAACTTTTTATCATTTTTATCCTTTTTAAATTTCTATTTTAAATTAAATCTGTGCAAAGCACAGCCACCTTGAACGTGCAGTGGGTAGGTGGGGGTTTGGGGGCAGAAGGGGCGACGTTTTGCGTCACAAGCTCGCAACTGCAAGCAGACCGTAAGTAGAAACCCCTTCTGCCACCAAAAGCCAAATTTTCACTATCACAGCTCAAACAATAAATTTGTCACCCAAACATGGTGGATGACACCCGCTTCTTCTTAAGCTAAAATAAAATTTATAAAAAACCCTGCTAAAAAGATCCTTACCAAATTTCAAACACTGCTTCGTTTTATTTTTAAAAATGCAGTTACAATGCAGCGGACCTGCTAGCAAAAATGGATTAATATCAATGTGAAAAAATGTAAAATTGTTTAAAAATTTGCGTGTTTTTTGAAAATCGCTGATATGTTTTTTGCCGAGATTAACGAGCTTTATGCATGGGACAAGGCATCAGCATTTTTCCTTTGTAGTGAATTTTTGTCGCATTATAAACGCTCTTTGCCAAATTTTTGTTTAAATTTGGGCGCTACTAAATTTCACGCCCAAAACTTTTAGTCTTTTTTGCCTTTATTTAGGGATTTCAGCTTAGCGTCCATGTCGGCTGTAAGCATAGTAAAGACCTTGTTTGTAAGCTCCTGAGTTAAATCCTTAGCCTCTTGCATAGTCTTTTTACCAAATTCATTTAAGAGTTTGTCAGCCTTTTTCTTATCTTTTTTATAAAGTTTTACATACTCATCTTCAAATTTAGCCTGTTTTACCGCCAACTCTTTTTCAAATTTAGCGTAAGCCTCTTTAACCACTGGCGAATACTTCTCATAGTCAGTCATCACAAGGGTTTGAAGCTTTCTATAAACCCAGTATATCGAAGTATCATCAGCGTCGTATGAGCCATCTGAGTAGCCTTTTATAAAGCCATCAAGACCCTCGTAATACGGCAAATAAACACTAAGATCAGCCATACCAAGAGCTACGTAGGTCACGCGGCCGATCTCTTTTGGTAGCCACGGGCGCACCTGCATGACGTGAGACTCGTACGTTCTAAAGACGCTTATGGCGCGGTAGACATTTTTCTTATCTTCGTCTTTGCTAGTATAGTTATCAAACGGGGTGCCATCGTAGTGGGCTCTCATAGCAGCTTTTAGATCTTCAACGCCTAGTTTTTTCTCTGGTTTTAAAAATACCGGGAATTTCTGACCATCGGCGAAGTCTTGTTTTAAGCTTGGATTAAACATGCTTTGCACCCAGCAAACGCGTGGATAGTTGTAGGTCATATCCCTCTCATCGTCCCTTGTATATGCCTTTGTGAAGTTAAATTCTCCATCTTTTTCAGGGTCATAAGTCTTGTTGTCGATCGCAAATTTGATCACATCTTTTGCGCCCATGAAATTTGGATCATTCTCTTTGTAAGCGTGTAGTCTGCCTTGGTTTGCAGTGACGAAATACTCATCTTGCGGGATCTTTGAAGCGATCCATTTATGGCCTGTGCCTGTCTCAAAGTACCAAAGCTCGTTTGCGTCGATAAATACCACGCCAAAGCCCTCTCCAGCGCCTTTTGTCTCTACTATCTCGCCAAGAAGTTTAACGCCCTCTTTTGCGCTCTTCATACGCGGCAAAAGCACGTCTGGGATGTCATCTTCGGTGATGCCACTCTCTTCGTTATATGGGTCGATCTTTAAAAGCTCGTCTTTTGCGTAGATGGTCTCAGTGCCGCTTAGTCCAACGCCAGCCTCATTATAGCCAACCGCTCCGTGAAGCTTGGTGTGAGAATTTGCGATGGTTGTGTATCTCATGCCATCTTTTGGAAGCGGATATGTAAAGTCATTTGCACCGTCATGTGCCTTTGAGCTGTGCATGCCAGTTTGATTTTTCGTAGCTGGGTGTATCAAAAAAACTTGTGCCTTTATAGCCTTGCTATCAGCGCTTCTAGCCACTAACATAGAGCCATCGTTTGAGGCTTTATCTCCTACTAAAATGGTAGTGCATGCCAAGCTACTTGTGCCTAAAATCGCACTCATAGCGACGATTGATGCAAGAATTTTGCCTTTCATTCTTTACTCCTTTAGTGAAATAAAATTTCTTTATGTGATTATATGCAAAATTTAATAATTTAATTATAAATTTTAAAACTTTTTTAAGTTTAATGTAAATTTATTGCAAATTTTGTCTAAGTGAAATTTAAATTTTCTAAAGGATTTTTCGCTATAATCCAAAACTTACGCACTTGCTTGCGTATAAAATTTCAAAAAGGATTAGCATGCCAAAGATGAAAACCGTTCGCGGTGCTGCTAAGCGCTTTAAAGTAGGTAAAAATAAGATAAAAAGAGGCTCTGCTTTTAGAAGCCATATCTTAACAAAAAAACCTAGTAAGCGTATGAGAGACCTTCGTGGACCACACTACGTAGATAGCACAAACGTCTCAGCCGTTCGCAAAATGCTCGGCGTATAAAGCAGCGTAGATTTAAGTTTTTGACAAAAAGTCATTCAAACTCCCCCAAATTTAGGGGCAAGACTCACTTTGTGAGCGCCAATTTGTAAAAGGATAAATATGGCAAGAGTAAAAACAGGCGTAGTTAGAAGAAGACGCCATAAGAAAGTTTTAAAGCTAGCACGTGGCTTTTTCAGTGCTAGACATAAACACTTTAGAAAAGCTAAAGAGCAACTAGAGAGAAGTTTAGTTTATGCATACCGCGACAGACGCCAGAAAAAACGTGATTTCAGACGTTTATGGATCGTTCGTATCAATGCAGCTTGCAGACTAAACGACATTAGCTATTCAAGATTTATCAACGGTTTAAACAAAGCTAAGATTGAACTTGATAGAAAAATTTTAGCTGATCTAGCTATGAATGACGCGAAGGCATTTGCGGCACTTGCAAAACAAGCAAAAGATGCTTTGAAATAACACCTTTTCTCCGCTTCGGCGGAGATCTTCTTTTTTTTAAATTCCTATTCAAATTTTTATTAAAATTTATTTTTTGAGATTTTAACTTAGTTATTTTGTATTCAAATTTTAAATTAATACCACTATAAATTTAGCTCAGCTCTTGAGCACAAATTTAGTGATATAAATTTGAAAATTTGTTTGCTCTGACTAACTCAAAGCAAGTGCTAGAAACTCACCCTAAAAGCTAATTTCAATACTCGTATTAAAGCAGTGTTTCACCGCTCCACTAAATAAAATTTTGCCGCTTTCTAGTCTAAAGCCAAGCTCCTCGCCACTTTTTGGATAGACTTTTAGGCATTGTGCTGCGTTTAAATTTAAAGTAGCGCCGTAAAAGCAAGCCGCCATGCCAGTGCCACAAGCTAGCGTCTCATCCTCCACGCCCCTTTCGTAGGTTCTCACCTTTAAAACTTCGCCATCAAATTTGGCTAAATTTACATTTGCATTGTATTTTTGACGAAGCGACCTGCACTCTTTGACGTCAAATTCATCTAAATTTTGTGTGAAATTTACAAGATGTGGCACGCCAGTATCGTAAAAATACCAAGTTTTGCCGTTTTCATTTAATGGCTCGCTTAAAATCTTTGGACTTGTTAGCACGACCTCGACGCACTCACCTTTCACATTTGCCATCACCTCGCCGCTACCAGTTAGCAAGACAAATTCGTTTGAACTAACAAGACCATTTAGATAGGCATATCTAGCAGCCGCGCGCGAGCCATTGCCACACATCGCAGCGTAGCTTCCGTCACTGTTATAAAACTCCCATTTCGCACCCTTTTCGTAAGGCAAAAGTACTATTAGCCCATCAGCTCCCACGCCGTTCGTTCGGCTGCAAATTTGCCTTGCTAGCTCACTTCTATCTTTGTTCAAAAATGTATGAAATATGACAAAATCGTTGCCACTAGCGTTGTATTTTGAAACTTGCATTATTTTTCCTTTAAAATTGCTCTACTTTTTGCCAAATTTATATAAGCTCAGCCATAAATTTGCCTTAGAAATTTCTCTAGTTCTTGCTCTAAATTTTCTTTATCACTGCTGTTATCTATAATGAAATTTGCCTTTTTTCGCTTTTGCTCGATATCCATCTGAAGCTCCACTCTAGCTTTTGCACCCTCTAAACTTAGACCATTTCGGTTCATTAAGCGGCTTAGTAAAAGCTCTTTTGGTGCGTAAATCGCGGCAACATTTTTAAACTCAGCGTAGCGATCCTCTTTTTCAAAAAACAAAGGAATATCGACAAAATAAACCTGCCCCAAACACTCAAGCTTTATAGCGCGAGATAGAATTTCTTCCTTTATCTTTGGATGCAAAATTTGCTCTAAAATTTTTAATTTTTTTGGATCATTAAAAACAATGGCACCAAGTTTTTGCCGATCGATCTTGTCAGCTTCGTCTAAAATTTGCTCTCCAAAAAATTCCACTATCTCACATTTACAAATTTCAAGCTGCTCGTGCGCGATCATGTCCGCATCAATCACGCTAAAACCTCGCTCTTTTAGTAAATTTGAAACAGTGCTTTTACCGCTAGCGATCGAGCCTGTAATGACATAAGCGTTTGGAAATTTCTGCAAACTCGCTCCATTTTTGAAAATTGATAACAATTTTAGCAACTTTTGGCTAAAGTTTTAAAAAATTACAAAAAAGGGCAAAGATGATAAGCTATAAAGATGCTGGAGTGGATATAGATGCTGGAAATAGCTTTGTTGAGGCGATAAAGCCTTTCGTAAAATCTACACAAACACCAAACGTCATAGGTGGCATTGGGTCATTTTCAGGAGCGGTCAGACTACCAAGCGGGTATAAAAATCCAGCCATTCTAGGCGCGACTGATGGTGTCGGCACAAAGCTTCGCCTAGCTATCGACGCTAAGAAATTTGACGGCGTGGGCGAGGATCTAGTCGCAATGTGCGTAAATGATCTCATCTGCAACTTCGCTACACCACTCTTTTTCCTTGACTACTACGCAACAGCAAAGCTTGAGATAGAGAGCGCCAAAGAGGTGGTAAAAAGCATCGCAAATGGCTGCAAAAAGGCTCAGTGCGCACTTATCGGCGGTGAGACAGCGGAGATGCCATCGATGTATGAAAAGGGCGACTTTGACCTTGCTGGATTTGCCGTTGGTATCGCCGAGGCTGACGAGATCGATAGAAGCAAATTTGTAAAAGCAGGTGATGTTTTAGTCGCGCTTCCTAGTAGTGGCCTGCACTCAAATGGCTTTTCACTAGCAAGAAAAGTAGTTAGCGAGCTCGGACTAAAATTTGATGAAAAAGTAGGTGAGCGAAAGCTCATCGACGTACTTCTTGAGCCAACAAGAATTTACGTTAGCGACTTTTTAAGATTAAAAGATAAGATTACGGCAATGGCTCACATCACCGGTGGTGGCATAGTTGAAAACTTACCTCGCGTCTTTCCTGCTGGACTTGGTGCGAAGGTGCAAAAAAGTGCTGTAAAAACGCCTGAAATTTTTAAAATCCTCGCTCAAAAAGTAGAAGAAAGCGAGATGATGAGGACTTTTAACATGGGCGTTGGCATGATATTAGTTGTGCCTAAAGAAAACGTTGACGCTGTCCTAGCTAGTAGCGATGGCTACGTGATCGGTGAAGTAGTAAATGGCAAAGGCGTAGAGCTAGTTTAATGCAAGAAAATAGCAAAAAACACTTGATAAGGACCGAAAATAAGAGTTTTTTTGGTCTTAGTATTTATGAATATATAGGCTGTTTTGGCGTGCTAGAAAGCGATATCAAAAAACTTGATCTCTATAATCACTGGTGCAAGGTCTCACGTGCCTCTACTATGCTTTGCGTCACACATGATAGCGGTGAGAGTGACAACCTAGTCTATCTATATGACTGGGAGAAATTTAGCCGTATCTACATAAATACAGGAAATTGAGTTGGCAAAGCAAAAGGCAAAAATCGCATCTATTTGGGCTAGAGCGAAGGCCTTTATCATCGATCTTTTTATCATCGGTATGCCGATATTTTATGCGACAACATATCTTGTGCTTGATGGCAAAGAGGCATTTTTGCATAACCAAATTGCCATTTTTGGTGCAAATAGCTTGATCTCACTTATAATGTGCCTTTTTTTTAGCATAAAAGCACAAACTCCGGGCTATAAAGCACAAGAAATTTATCTAATAAACCTAAAAACCGGTAGAAAACCAAGCTTTTTTCATACCATCTTGCGCCAAATTTGCTTTGCCTTTGCTGGCTTTAGCATACTTGGGCTTTGCCTTTGTTTCTTTAGAAAAGATAAACTGAATCTGCACGACATCATCACTCACTCAGCTGCCGTGCAAAGATCAGAGGGATAAATTTTTACTTCGCTCCATGCCAAAGTAGGCGATTTTTACCAAGTTTTGTATCTATGCTCTCTTTTATGATAGAGCAAATATACTCTTTTGAAAGTTGTATAGACTCCTCTAAGCTCTTGCCCTTTGCTAAAAAGCAAGCAAGTGCAGTTGAGAAACTACAACCAGTTCCACTCATCACAAGCGGATTAACAAGTGGAGTTTTAAAATTTCTTAGCGAACCATCTTTTTTATAAAGTGTGTCTATGCTGCTATCTTCGCTGATATGTTTTTTTACGATGACGTCACAAGGCAAATCTTTATAATCATCACCAAAAAGCACATTTGCCTCATCTAAATTTGGAGTAGTTACTGTAGCTAAGCTCATTAGCTCTTTTAGTTTTGCCACCGCACTATCTTTTATAAGCTTGTGTCCGCTTTTTGAGACGCAAACTGGATCAAGCACTACTTTGGTATTTTGAGTTAGCAAAAACTCACGCACCACCTCCATAATCTCTTCACTAAATAACATGCCTATCTTAATCGCATCAAAGCCAAATTCTTCCGCAAGCGTATTTAGCTGATCCTTGACAAAACTAGGTTCTAAGCAAACCACGCTCTTTACAGCATCCGTAGTCTCAGCGACCAAAGAAGTTACCGCTGTTGCACTATAACAATTAAGCCTAGCACATGTTTTTATATCTGCTTGAAGCCCAGCTGTGCCGCTATTACAAGAGCCTGCGATGATTAGAATTTTTTTCATCGTTTTCCTTTGAAATTTTTGGCTTATTATAGAGGATATTAGATAAATTTGAGTTTTTTAAAACAGAAGAAATTTGAGCAAAAAGCTCAAATTTATGAAAGTTTATTTAAGTCGTTATCGATATCTATATATATCGTAGTTGCGTTAAGATTTGTATGCTCAAAGCTAGGATCTATCTGCTTATCGCTCTCTTTATGTTCATTCATTTTAGCTAAAAGATCATCTTCTCTTAATCCATGCTCATTTGCTAAATTTGGATCTATTTCATTAAAACTAATATTTACGCTAGCCTCATCATTTGGCTCTTCTTGCTCTAAACTGGTTGCACTAAGGATATCATCTACTTTTTCATTTATATGATCTAAGATAGATACATAATCATTGCCAAGAAGTGCTTTAAACAATGCGTCAGTATCTATACTAGACTCACCAATATCATCGCTTACTACGCTACTATCTAGCCAAAGAGTATCGTATCCGTTTATTGATATATCTTGTCCATCATTTGCAGTGATTGTAATGCTTGAGCTTTCACTCTCGCCCTTTATAGCCTCTCCGATATATACTTTATCATTTACGTCTAAAACTCTTACATGATCATTTTGGTCTATCGCTACAACATCAGATGAAACGCTTTTAACTATACCAGCTACTGCTGCCATCTTTATTCCTTATTTTTATTTGTCGGTATTTTAGTATATTTAATTACTTTTGTATATTGTACTATGGTACAAGGTGGCGATAATTCTAAATCATTCAGATTTTGTGATTAAAATATATCCACTCTCGCTAATATTTTTAAATTTCACACCAAGCTCACGCTTTAGACGAAGTATCACATTTTGGATAGCCGCCTTGCTAACATCGCTCTCATAGACAAATTCTTCTATCATCTCATAAGTAACTAGCTTATTTAGATTATAAGCAAAGAGCCAAAATATCTTATTTTGCAAAAAGCTAAGATAAATTTCAATGCCGTTTTTATAAATTTTCTCTCTTTTTAAATTTATACTCACCTCATCGCTTAAATAAACTAGCTTTTCATCTCGTTCAAAACTTAAACTAATAAGCATTGATCTAAGATCTTTCATATCAATAGGCTTTTTTAAAAAAAGCATCGCCCCTTCCTCCATGCTTTTTATCAAATTTTCATCGCTATCATAAGAGGTAAAGACGATAAATTTTTGGTGCGGCTTTGTACGTTTCATCTCATTCATCATCTCGAAGCCATTAAGCACTGGCATGTGAATATCACTCATCACAATATCAAAGCCTTGCTTTTTAAATTTCTCCACGCCATCTTGTCCATTGCAAGCACCAATTACCTGTTCGCAATAAGGTTTAAGTCCGCTAATAATAAGCTCTCTTGCCATATCGTCATCTTCAACTACCAAGACGGACGTCTTTTTTAAAATTTCTAAGACTTCTTGCATTTTAGTCCTTTAAATTTATATCAAAACTTAGCTCAAACACCGTTGGCTTTGCGTTATTTACGAGTCTTACGTCACCATTTAGCTTTTCTTGCGCTAGCTTTTTAGCAAAATAAAGTCCTATGCCATTTCCTTGCTTTTTGGTGGTATTTAGCCAAGTAAAAATTTTCTCGCTCATTTGCTCGCTTACGCCATTCCCATTGTCATAAACTCCGATGTAGCATTTATCTTCAAAGCTTCTAAATTTTATCTCGATGATACGTTTTAGTGGCTCATCTTTGTAGCTTTCAACAAGTGAGTCTTTTGCGTTGTGTATTAGGATTAGCAAAATTTGTTGGATTATATTTTCTATCTGACGAACTTTTTGTTCATTAAAACCACTAAATTTTACACTAACATTTGCACGGCTTAGCTCTGTGTGCATAAGAGTTATTAGATTTTTAACGCTTGTTTGTATCTCAAATTCGCTCACATTTTCAGCACTTTTGTAAAAATTTCTAAAAATTTCAATAGTACTTGAAAGAAGTTTGACCGAGCTTTGCCCTTTTTCAAGTAAATTTATTAGCTCCTCATCGCTTAATTTACCTTCTTTTTTTAACATTATGCACGAGCTTAGCATTAGTTTTAGCGAATTTACTGGCTGAATGAATTGATGATTTATACCACTTATTAGCTCGCCAGCCTCACTCATTTTGGCTCTATGAGTTAACAATGTTTCATACTCATCTTGTATCTTTTTTATCTTGTTATACATAAAATTATGAAGAATATTTGCCAAAAATGTGAGCGCAACGAAGGCAAAGAGCAAGCTTAGAGCATTTTTTAAAGCTTCTTTTGTTAAAGCTGAAATTTCCTCTTCGTTATTTGTGCCAGCTCCTATGAACCAATTTATCGTTGGTATCTCAGCTACTTGGATTAAATTTTGTCCTATTTTTAAGCTTGTAATGTCTTCATCTTTTAAAAACAACTCTTTAAATTTCTCCTCGATCTCTTTTTTTAAAGCAAGATCAGGTATCGATGTTAAAATTTCACCGCTATGAGTTACTAAAAATGAGTAAGAATTTGGCGCAAGGCTAAAATTTTTAATGCTGTTAAAGATATTTTCTATACGCACGACGCCACAAAGCGCTGCTTTAAATTTCGCTTGTTTTGTGACTGGAACGCATAAATTTAGAGTTGAGCCTTTTAAAATTTTATGTTTTTGCATGAAATTTACGCTTGGGGCATTTGTATTTTTTGTCTCGACATACCAGATAAGCCCTGCTCTTTCACTTTTTGGCATAACTTCTTCTAAAATTTTCTCTCCATCTACAAAAATTTCTCCATCATCTCTTAAAAGCTGCATTAAATCAAATTCTTTTGCGTTTTGTTTAAAGAGCTTTATAAAGCCAGCTATCTTTTTATCGTCATCTACGATGCCTGCATTTTGTATAAATTTTGACGCACGAATGAGTGAATTTATACGTTCATCAAGCCAAATTTGAAAGTTATTTACGATATTTTTGCTAACTGCTATGTTATTTTTATCAGATAGCTCTATGATTTTCTCTTTTGCATTGCTATAAATATTTAGCCCAAGAAGTATTACAAAAAGGCTAGCAAGCAAGATGATGGCGTAGATTTTAATATTTTGTGATTTTAAATTAATACCCATGCGTGCAGTATATCCTAAGTTAGCCCAAATTTGG